>CALXEL010000053.1 GCA_944387315.1 uncultured Clostridia bacterium | reverse complement strand
TGGAGACCGGTGAAGTGGACGTAATCTATCAGGTAGAGACTGCTGACGTAGAGCGTCTGAAAGCGGATTCCAGATTCCATGTGGAAGAGAAAACCAGTGTTGAGCATTACTATATGCCCATCAACACCGCTGTTGCTCCCTTTGACGATGTGAACCTGAGACAGGCTATCAGCCATGCCATCGACCGTGAGGCTGTTATCGTAGGCGCCCTCAACGGTTACGGCACCCCCGCTTACTCCTCTGTACCCATGGGTTACGAGGGTTCCTGGGAAGGCGACTATGTTGCCAGCTATGACCTGGACAAAGCCAAAGAGTATCTGGCAGCTTGGGGCGGCGATCCCTCTACCGTAGAGTTCCCCATCCTCTGCAAGAGCGATGAGAACGTGCGTGTAGCTACCATTGTTCAGGACAACCTGTCCAAGATCGGTATCAACGCCACCATTGAGCAGATCGACAACGCTTCTTGGCACAGCCGCAGAGCTTCCGGCGATTACATCACCGGTATCACCTCCTGGTCTCCCTCCAACTGCTTCACCTACCTGGTGCGCTACGACTCCAGCAAGGCTGAGTCCATCCCCGGCGCTCTGGTAGATGAGGAGACCGATGCTCTCATCGCTCAGATGAAAGCTACCTCCGATACCGAAGCTCGTGTAGAGATCATGCATCAGATCGTTGACCGGGTCAACCAGCTGGTTCCCCACATCCCCATGTGGCAGGGTCAGTACTTCCGGGCTTGGAATGCTGATCTGGAAGGCATTGTAATCAGCGGTACCGGTTATGTACAGTTCCATACCGCTAAATGGAAAGGCGCTGAATAATGTCTTTTAAGCGGCCATAAGCCTGGTCTTATGAATGCTTTTAAAAGAGATAACAACAGGTGTCCTGGGACATCCCGGATACACAAGGAGGAAAATGAATGAGAAAGCCAAGACTTTTGAGCCTTTTGCTTGCCCTGGTAATGCTTGTTTCTCTGGCTACAGGATGTAGCTCTAGCCCATCCAGTACTTCTTCCGGTAACGAAGACAGCGCAACCAAAGACACCCTTACCATCGCACTTCATGCGGAACCCCCATCTATGAGCCCCGTAGACAATGACTCACTGGCTACCATTTACATTAACCTTTTAACCAACAATCTGCTGTTTAAGGCTGACCCTGAAACATTGGAAGTCAAGCCCGATCTCTGCGAAAGCTATGAGCAGGTCAGCGATACCGAGTACATCTTTAAATTGCGGGAAGGTGTGAAATTCCACCATGGCAAAGAGCTGGACGCTGAGGACGTAGTGGCCAGCATTGAGAACGCCAAGACCTATCCTGCCAGCTCTCCCTATACTGGTTCTATGGAAAAAGTGGAAGCGATTGATAAGTATCAGGTAAAGATTACTCTGGTAGAGCCCTATTCCAACCTGCTGTATGACCTTGCCTATCACTTTAACTACATTCTGCCCAAAGACCTGCTGGAGAGCGGACATGACTTTGCCGCTGAGCCGGTAGGCACTGGCCCCTACAAATTTGTCAAGTGGGATCGTGGCAGCCAGATCGTCCTGGAAAAGTTTGACGAGTACTGGGATGAAACTGAAATGCCCACCATCAAGACAATCGTTTGGAAGCTGATTCCTGAGGGAACCTCTCGGACCCTGGCTCTGGAGACTGGTGAGGTAGATGTGATCTACCAGGTGGAAACCGCCGATGTGGAACGCCTGAAAGCGGATTCCAAATTCCATGTGGAAGAGAAAACCAGTGTAGAGCACTTCTATATAACTCTCAATACCAATGTGGCGCCTTTTGATGATGTAAACCTGAGACAGGCCATCAACTTCGCCATTGATCGGGAAGCCATTATTGTAGGTGCTCTCAACGGTTACGGCACACCTGCCTACTCTTCGGTACCCATGGGTTACGAAGGTTCCTGGGAGGGCGACTATGTTGCCAGCTACAACCTGGATAAGGCAAAGGAGTATATGGCTGCCTGGGGTGGAGATCCCGCCTCTGTAAACCTGCCCATTCTCTGCCGTAATGATGAGCAGGTACGTGTAGCTACCATTATTCAGGATAACCTGTCCAAAATTGGTATCAATGTGATTATCGAGCAGGTGGATACTCCTTCCTGGCACAGCCGCATGGCTTCCGGCGACTATATCGGGGGTATTAGCTCCTGGTCCCCTTCCAACTGCTTTACTTACCTGGTACGGTATGACTCCAGCAAGGCGGAAGCCACCCCCGGCTCCCTGGTCGATGAGGAGACCGATGCCCTCATTGACAAGATGAAAGCCACTATGGATCCCGATGAGCGTCTGGAAGTTATGCATCAGATTGTGGATCGGGTGAACCAGCTGGTTCCCCACATTCCTCTGTGGCAGTCTCAGTACTTCCGTGCTTGGGATGCCAACCTGGAAGGTATTGTAATCAGCGGTACCGGTTATGTACGGTTCCACACTGCTAAATGGGCTGCTTAATTTTTAGAATATTTTAATTCCTTTTCTGGTTTTTGTTTCGTGTTTAATGTTCGGCAGGCACTTTGGTGTCTGCCGAATGTTAAAATTACACATCTCGGTGCGGTGTTTCTGTGTTGCTGCAGGAAAACCGTCTTGATTAATGAGGGTATTGTATATGCTAAAATACGTTATAAAGAGAATTATCGCGTTAATCCCGGTTATTTTGGGTGTAACGCTGGTTGTTTTCCTTATTATGCAATTAGCGCCAGGTGACCCTGCCCGGATGATTCTGGGTGAGATGGCCACTCCGGAGGAAGTTGCCCAGCTGCGTACAGAAATGGGCCTGGACCAGCCGGTATTGGTGCGTTACATCAATTACATGCTGGACTTCTGCCGGGGCGATTTAGGAGATTCCTACTTTAAACATCGTCCGGTTCTGGATGAGATTCTGGACCGCTTCCCCTACACAGTTCGTTTGGCGGCGGTAGCTGCTGTATTGACTGTAGTTATGTCCATCCCCATTGGTATTTTGGCTGCGGTAAAGCAAAATACCATATTTGATAACGCCAGCCTGGTGGTTACTCTGTTCGGTATCTCCATGCCGGTATTCTGGTTGGGCCTTTTGCTGATTATACTGTTCTCCCTGAAGCTGGGGTGGTTCCCCACCGGTGGCGCCGAAGGCTGGAGATCCTATGTGTTGCCAGCTTTCTGTCTGGCCTTCAGCAATATGTCCACTGTGGCCCGTACTACTCGTTCCTCCATGCTGGAGACCATCCGTCAGGACTATGTAAGAACCGCGGCGGCTAAGGGTGTTCCCCACAGAACAGTTATTGCCCGTCACGCTTTCCGTAACGCGCTGATTCCCACCATTACAGTTATTGGTATTCAGATGAGCCAGCTGCTGGGTGGTTCGGTTGTTGTGGAAACTGTATTCGCATGGCCCGGTGTAGGCCGTTTGATGATCGACTCCATTAACAGCCGTGATACACCTATGGTACTGGGATGTATTATTCTGCTTACCATCGTTTTCTCGGTTCTTAACCTGATTATTGACCTGTGCTACGGATTCGTTGATCCCCGTATCAAGGCTTCACAATCATAAAACGATCTTCCTCTGGGAGTTGGATATTACTATACCAGCTTCTCAACAGTCAAATCGTTTGGAAAGGAATGAGATTTATCTATGGCGGGAACAGCTACTAAAGTTGACCAGGAAGCCCGGGGTCACGCGAAAAAAGACAGCCAGATGGCAGATGTTTGGCGCAGATTTAAACGCAACAAAAGTGCAGTGGCAGGTATGATTGTATTGACCATTATTTTGTTGCTGGTTATTTTTGCCTCAGCGTTTTATGACTATGAGGCGGATGCGATTCAGCAAAATGTCTATGAGCGTTTGAAACATCCTTTCACTGAGGGACATTTGCTGGGTACTGATGACCTGGGCCGGGATCTGGCGGCCAGACTCCTGCATGGTGGCCGTCGTTCTTTGATTATCAGTTTTGTGTCTGTTGGCATCAGTGTGATTGCCGGTAGTATTTTAGGTGCCGTAGCCGGTTATTACGGCGGCCTGATTGACAACGTAATTATGCGTTGCATCGATGTTTTGATGGCCATTCCTATGACCATGTTGGCCATTGTTATTGTAGCGGCTTTGGGGGCCAATATCCCCAATATGATTATTGCTTTGTCCATCTCACAGATTCCAAGTTTTGCCCGTGTTATGCGTGGGCAGGTACTTACTGTTCGGGGAACAGAATATATTGAGGCAGCTCGTGCCATCGGCACCAATGACGCCTCTATTATCGCGGAACATATTGTACCCAATGTTTTGAGCCCAATCATTGTTCAGGTTGCCATTCGTGCGGCTACTGCCATCACCAATACAGCTACCTTGAGCTTTTTGGGACTGGGTGTTTCGGCGCCTACACCAGAGTGGGGCGCAATGCTTTCCTCCGGCAGAAACTATATTCGTGATCACAGCTATCTGACTTTTATTCCAGGTCTGGCTATGATGTTTACCATTCTGTCCCTCAACCTGTTGGGCGACGGTCTGCGCGACGCATTGGACCCAAGACTGAGATAGGAGTGCCAATATGAGTGAGAAAAATTTAGCGGTAGAAATTAAGGATTTGGTGGTGGAGTACCGCACCGATACCGGTGTTGTACAGGCGCTCAATCACTTTGAGCTGGAACTGGAAAAAGGCAAGACCTTAGGTCTGGTAGGTGAGACCGGCGCTGGCAAGACCACTGCGGGACTCTCCATGCTCCGTCTGATTCCAGACCCCCCAGGTGTCATTGTAGGGGGCAGTATCAAGGTGGATGGTGAGGAATACCTGACCAAAACCGAAAAAGAAATGGAACATATCCGGGGCAAAAAGGTGTCTATGATCTTCCAGGACCCCATGACTGCCCTGAACCCAGTCTTTACTGTTGAAGATCAGATCGCCGAGAGTATTGCTCTCCATGAGAAGGTTTCCAAAAAGGAGGCCATTGCCAAAGCAGGGGATATGCTGGAAGCAGTTGGTATTCCCCGGGCCCGCGGCAAGGAATATCCCCATCAGTTCTCCGGCGGCATGAAACAGCGTGTGGTTATCGCCATTGCTCTGGCATGTTCGCCCTCCATCCTCATCGCCGACGAGCCTACCACCGCTCTGGATGTAACCATCCAGGCCCAGGTTCTGGAGATGATGAAGGACCTGAAGAAAAAATATGAGACTTCTCTGTTGCTGATTACCCACGACCTGGGCGTTGTGGCTGAAATCTGTGACGATGTGTCGGTTATTTACGCCGGTACTGTTATTGAGCATGGCAGCCTGGAGGATGTGTTTAACCATCCCCGGCATCCCTATACCGAGGGCCTGTTTAACTCCCTGCCTGACCTGGATAATCCCACTGCCAAGCTGAAACCCATCAAAGGCCTGATGCCTGACCCCAGCAATCTGCCTAAGGGCTGCGCCTTCTGTCCCCGGTGTGAGTATGCTATGCCCATCTGTGAGACAGAAAAGCCCGGCAAGAGCTTCCGCAATGAGGAACACTATGTGCGGTGTCACCTGTATGAGAATGGAGACGCCAAGGAAGGGAGGATTGGCAAGATATGAGCGAGCAGAAGCCAATCTTAGAGGTCAACCATCTGAAAAAATACTTTAAGACCCCCAAGGGTCTGCTCCACGCGGTGGACGATGTTTCTTTCTCCATTGACGAGGGCAGGACCCTGGGCCTGGTAGGTGAGTCCGGCTGCGGCAAATCCACAACAGGACGGGCTATCCTCCGGCTCATTGAGCCCACCTCCGGTGAAGTCCTGTTCAAAGGGGAAAACGTGCTGGGCCTGGACAAAGAGGGTATGCGGAAAAAGAGAAAGGAAATGCAGATCATTTTCCAGGACCCCTTCTCCTCCCTCAACCCCAGAAAAACCATCAGCCAGACCATTGCTGAGCCTCTGAAACGGTACAACATGACCTCCAGCCATGAGGAAACCCGGGATAAGGTATTGGAACTGATGGAGACGGTAGGCCTGGCCGAGCGTCTGATGGATACATATCCCCATGAGCTGGACGGCGGCCGCCGCCAGAGAGTTGGTATCGCCCGGGCTCTGGCCATGAACCCCTCCTTTATTGTCTGTGATGAACCTGTTTCGGCTTTGGATGTTTCCATTCAGGCCCAGATTCTCAATCTGATGCAGGAGCTTCAGGACAAGATGGGGCTGACCTATCTGTTTATTACCCACAACCTGAGCGTTGTGCACCATTTCTCCAATGATATCGCCGTTATGTATCTGGGCCAGCTGATTGAGAAAGCCCCCTCCCGGGAGCTGTTTGCCAATCCAGTGCACCCCTATACCCAGGCATTGCTGTCGGCCATTCCCATCCCGAAACTGGGCCGTCAGCGGGAGAGAATTCTCCTGAAAGGTGAAATCACCTCTCCCATTGAACCCAAAAAGTGCTGCCGGTTCGCTCCCCGTTGTATTCACGCCTGTGACCGGTGCTTCAATGAGGAGCCTCAGGTTACCGATCTGGGCAACGGTCATACCGTATCCTGCTTTTTGGCGGAAAAATAACCTTTTCCTTCTGCTTTTTGAAAAGACGGCTCATTTCCAAGCCGTCTTTTCTTTTTTGGGTCCAGCAGAAAAAATGGAACAAAATCACAAAGATTCCCAAGGCAGAATGAGAGGTTTTGATTTATTTCGCTAAAGTTTTTCTCTTTGCCTTGACAAGGCTGTGAGAAAGCGAGTAAAATGAAAACACAATTGATAGGGCCTTCATTACTGACGGAATTGGTGGGAAACCACAGGGGATTGAAGCGCCGACAAATGCCGACCGTCTGGGCAGCATCGTGAAAGATACGATGCTGCCCTTTTGTATTTTCACAAAAGGGCAGCCAGCTTCTTTCCCGATGGGATGTTTTTGGAAACCGAGAAGGAGAGAACCTACCATGAGCCAAACCATCAATCAAACCGCCTGGCAGGGATTTGTACCAGGAAAATGGCAGGAGGAAATCAACCTGCGGGACTTTATCCAGCAGAACTACCACCCCTACACTGGGGATGAGTCCTTTTTGTCCGGCCCCACCCCCCGGACCAAAGAGCTGATGCACAAGCTGGAAAATCTGATGAAACTGGAGCAGGAGTTCGGCGGGGTACTGGATATTGACACCAACACCGTTTCCTCTCTCCTCAACTATAAACCAGGTTATCTGGACAAGGAAAAAGAGATCATCGTAGGGCTGCAAACCGACCGCCCCCTGAAACGAGGCGTCAATCCCTTTGGCGGCCTGCGGATGACCCGGGAGGCCTGCAAGGCCTATGGCTATGAACTCTCCCGGAAGGTGGAGGACGAGTTCCAGTACCGTACCACCCACAACGACGGGGTATTTAGGGTCTACGGGGAGGAAACTCGCGCCGCCCGCCACTGCGGCCTCATCACTGGACTGCCCGATGCCTATGGCCGGGGCCGGATCATCGGCGACTACCGCCGGGTGGCCCTGTATGGCATCGACCGGCTCATTGAGGAAAAACAGAAAGATAAACGGGAGCGCAGCTTCCTGCCTATGAATGTAGATACCATCCGCCAGCAGGAGGAGCTGTTCCAGCAGATTAATTTCCTGGGAAAACTCAAGGAGATGGCCGCCATGTACGGCTGTGACATCTCCGGCCCCGCCACCAACGCCAAGGAGGCGGTACAGTGGACCTACTTCGGTTACCTGGGAGCCATCAAGGAGCAGAACGGCGCTGCCATGAGCCTGGGCCGGGTGTCTACCTTCCTGGACATCTATTTTGAGCGGGATCTGGCACAGGGGCTTCTCACCGAGGAGGGGGCCCAGGAGATTCTGGACGACTTTGTAATGAAGCTGCGGATGGCCCGCCATCTGCGCACCCCCGAATACAATGAGCTCTTCGGCGGCGACCCCATGTGGATCACCGAGTCGGTGGGCGGCATGGGAGAGGACGGCCGTCCTCTGGTGACCAAGAGCTCCTACCGGATGCTCCACACCCTGTACAACCTGGGAGCGGCTCCCGAGCCCAACCTGACCGTCCTGTGGAGCCAGAAGCTGCCTGAGGCCTTCCAGCGCTACTGTGCCAAGGTGTCCTGCGAGACCGATTCCATCCAGTATGAGAACGACGACCTGATGCGTCCCATTTTTGGGGATGACTACGCCATCGCCTGCTGTGTTTCGGCTATGCGGGTGGGCAAGGAGATGCAGTTCTTTGGCGCCAGAGCTAACCTGGCCAAACTGCTGCTGCTGTCCCTCAACGGCGGCCGGGACGAGATGAAGAACGTCCAGGTGGGCCCGGTACACGCCCCCTATGAGGGAGAGTATCTGGACTATGACAAGGTGCTGGAGCTGATGGATTTCTACCGGCCCTGGCTGGCCAAGGTGTACGCCAACACCATGAATATGATCCACTACATGCACGATAAATACGCCTATGAAAAGACCCAGATGGCCCTCCACGACACCGATGTCCACCGGTATATGTCCTTTGGCGCAGCCGGTATGAGCGTACTGGCCGATTCCCTTTCGGCCATCAAATACGCCAAGGTCCGCTGCATCCGGGATCCTGAGACCGGCCTTACCAAGGACTTTGAGATTGAGGGAGAGTACCCCGCCTTCGGCAACGATGATGACCGGGTGGACAGTATCGCCAAGGAGCAGGTGGAGCTCTTCTTCCGGGAGCTCTGTAAGCACCCCCTCTACCGGGATGCCGAGCACACCCTCTCGATCCTCACCATCACCTCCAATGTGGTCTACGGCAAAAAGACTGGTTCCACCCCCGATGGGCGGAAAGCTGGCCAGCCCTTTGCCCCCGGCGCCAACCCCATGCATGGCCGGGAGAAAAACGGCGCCCTGGCAGCTCTCAATTCGGTGGCTAAAATCCCCTACTCCATCTGTAAGGACGGCATTTCCAACACCTTCTCCATTGTGCCCGACGCCCTGGGCAAGACCGAGACCGAGAGGGTGAGCAACCTGGTGAACATTCTGGACGGCTACTTTGGCCAGAACGCCCACCATCTCAATGTCAACGTCCTCAACCGCCAGACTCTCATTGACGCCTATAACAACCCTGACCTCTATCCCAACCTGACCATTCGGGTGTCCGGCTACGCGGTCAACTTCCACAAACTGAGCCGGGAGCAGCAGCGGGAGGTTATCTCCCGTACCTTCCACGAGGCGGTGTAACCATGGAAGAACAGACCGGTAAGATTCATTCCTTTCAGTCCATGGGGGCGGTGGATGGCCCGGGGCTGCGGTATGTGGTCTTTTTGCAGGGCTGTCCTCTGCGCTGCGCCTACTGCCACAATCCAGACACCTGGGACTTCGGGTGCGGCCAGCCGTATACTGTCTCCCAGGTGGTGGAGAAGATTCTTCGGTACCGGGGTTACTTTGGGGCCCAGGGCGGGGTGACAGTCACCGGCGGCGAGCCGTTGGCTCAGCCGGCTTTTACCGCGGCTCTCTTTGCCCGGCTGCAGGAGCTGGGTATCCACACCGCTTTGGATACCTCCGGTATGGGCAGCCTGGCAGAGGCTCGGCAGGTGCTGGCTCACACCAATCTGGTGTTGGCTGACCTGAAATTCCCCACCGAGGAGGGATACCGAGCCCATACCGGCGGCAGTTTAGCCCAGGTGCAATCCTTTTTGGAGCTGACTGCTCAGATGAAGGTGCCTCTCTGGATTCGCCATGTGGTGGTGCCCGGCCTCACCGACGGGGAGAATTCCATCCGGCAGATTGGAGCCCTGGCCAAGGGGTATCCCAACCTGGAAAAAATTGAACTGTTGCCCTTTCGTAAGCTCTGTTTGGAAAAGTACCAGATGATGGGGATTCCCTTCCCGCTGGCAGATACCCCGGAAATGTCGGGAGAAAAAACAGCCAAGCTTTATGAACTGCTGTAATAAAAAACGCTTCCCTCTCAAGGGAAGCGTTTTTTTTATGTAGCGTTATTTGCCAGCAGGGAAAAAGGGTCGCAGGGAACCAGCAACCGCGCTGATGGGCAGGGTTTGGAGATAGATTTTCCCCGGTCCCTTTACCACAGTGTTGAAAATTCCCTCGCCGCCAAATAGCATGTTTTTAACCCCTGGTACTGTGACAATTTCCATGGAACAGCTCTCAGTCATGGCAGCCAGATAGCCGGTATCTACAATCAGGGATTCACCGGCAGCCAGATCATATTCTTTCACATGGCCATCAATCTCAATGAAGGCAATACCTTCCCCTGAAAGGCGCTGCATGATAAAACCTTCGCCGCCAAACAGGCCGGAGCTGAATTTCCGCTGGAGATAGACTGAAAGGGAAACACCGGCTTCCGAGGCCAGAAATCCAGATTTTTGTACAATCATACCCTGACCAGGGGTGATGGTAAAGGGAAGAATAGAACCAGGAAAACTGGAAGCGAACGCAATAGTGCCAGGTCCTCCCATGGCGGTATACCGGTTCTGAAACAGAGTCTCACCGGCAAACATCCGGCCCAGAGCTTTGCCTACCCCACCGCCGCTGGTGGTTTCCATCTTCATGTTGGGACTCATCCAGGCCATGGAGCCCCGTTCAGTAATCATACTCTCACCAGGTTCCAAAGAACAGATTGCTACGGGAAGTGGGGTACCCTCAATAGAATATTTCATAACAGCGCCTCCTTTTTTCTTTCAGTATAACCATAGAGAAAGGCAGCGTCAAGGTACATAACAGGTATAGTGACAATAAAAATCTTTGGCAAACGAAACAAAAATACAATGTTCAAATTCTTATTTTTATGCTATACTAATATCATACTTATTTAGAGGGAATTAATAAAGTGGGGGGTAACCTGATGAATCAAACGGCACTGAGATATTTTATTAGCGCGGCTAACCATCTTAATTTCAGTAAGGCCGCATTGGATTGCCATATTACCCAAGCTTCTTTCAGTCGGCAGATTGCTTCTTTGGAAGAAGAAATAGGAACACCTCTTTTTATTCGCGGGAAAAATGGAGTTACTTTGACTGCGGCCGGATATTATTTACTAGATTGTGTTCACAGTTTTTTGGATACCCACGACAATATTATCTATAACTGCCGCCGGTGCAGTCAGGAGCTGGCGCCCTTGCTGCGGATTGGTTTGGGACCAGTGGAGCACTTGTTAATTCAAAAGCCACTGAAAATCCTGCACGACCGCTATCCGGAAATGGCGGTCAACATTATGTCATATACCTATAAAATACTCACCTCCCGGTTCCGGCATATGTCCATTGATTTTGGGGTTTGTACCGAACGATGTACTCCTGAAATGAATGCTATGAATGTCAGCACTATTTATCGGCAGCCTTGGCAGGTGGTAGCCCATAAAGATCATCCTTTCTGGAATCTACCTCGAAACAAACAAGCCACTTTGGAACATCAAATTGTTATTACCAATTATAATAATGATTTGGATGAGATTCGGCGGTACTGTACTGACAATAGACTGGATATTGATGGTTATTATGAAGCCAATTTTTTACAGGCTCAGTATGCGTATCTTCAGGCGGGTATAGGCATATCTCTGCAGCCACCTTTTATTCGAGAGTCTCTGCCTGGGGATCTGAGAATGGAGGACGTTTTGGAGGTACCATTGGCGCCGCGATTTGTTACAGTATGTGACGCTAAAATCAGCAACCCATCTGTTGAGGCATTTAAGGAAATATGTGAGGAATATTTTTCAAAATAAGGCTATTGGAAATCCATAAAAAAGCCTGCCGGCCCTGAGGTGAGAAGGGCCGGCAGGCTTTTATTATGAATGGGTATAAATTTGCCCATTTACAATGAGATGGGCAACTTTAGCATAGTAATCAAAAGGATCCCCTTGCCAGATAACCAGATCTGCGTCTTTGCCAGGAGCAATACTGCCAATTCTGTCATCAAGCCCCAACATTTTCGCTGGCAGAATTGTGACAGCCCGCAGTGCTTTTTGTTGACTGAATCCTTTCTGATGGATCATGGCCAGGTGAAGGGCGGCCATTTCAATATTCATAGCGGGATGACCGGTTGTCAAAGCAAATTCAATACCCTGCTGATCTAGCTCATGGGCCAAAGAGAGGCTACGGTTACGGCTTTCTACGCTGTTGTTGTGACCGTAGAGAGGGCCTACTGCTAAGGGTAGATCCTTGCGCTCCAAGTCTTTGCAGACAATAGCTGCATCCAGAGCTGATGTAAGGATATAGCGCAGGCCAAATTCCTCAGCAATCCGAATAGCAGTTTCCATATCGTTGGAACGGGTAGCTACAATCTCCACTGGCATGCCATCCAATACCCGGGCCAATGAGGCCATTTCCAAATTATAATCCTGGGTTACACCGGTTTGTGCTTTCCGGTGATATTCTCTGGCTTTGGTGAGATAGTCCCGTAAAACTGCGGCGGACCCCATTCTTGTAGTGGGCAGCTTTTTTAAGGGTGCGAATTTTTTGCGTACCGCGTTGGCCAGCGAAAATTGATAACAGACCTCCTCTGACAGAATTCGCTCAGGAATGTTTTCACCAGCAGTTTTTACCGCCGCACAGGTTCCACCGATTACATTGGCGATGGATGGCCCACATACCAAAGTTGTGACACCGGCATTGGTTGCCATCTCAAAAGCTGCATCCTGAAAATTAATGGCATCTAAAGCCCGCAAGCTAGGAGCTGCAGGATCAGCGTCCTCTGAATCTGCCAGGTCAAAACGGTGTACCTGACTGCGTGTTCCCACTTGGCTGTGGAGCTCCACCAATCCTGGTGTCACCAATTTTCCTTCAGCGTCTAAAATCTCTTCCTCTGGTTCGGGAATGAGATTTTCTCCCACTTCCACAATTTTACCCGCCTTCAGGCGAATATCGCGAATCTCTTTAAAGATATTTTCCATATCAATTAAATTGCAGTTTTTAATAAGCATCTGGTTGCTCCCCCCTCTGTACAGATTACACGTTTGTAGTTTCAGGTTTGGCCTGATATTGCACAGTACCGCCGATAATTACCACACCTGCTTGTGCCTGGGTGGTAAAAGGAGGATAGTTCCAGATAACCAGATCGGCGTCTTTTCCCACTTCAATACTGCCCAGCCGGTCATCCAGCCCCAGGACCTTTGCCGCGCGGATAGTAACACACTTGTAAGCGGTTTCTTCGCTTAAGCCATGGGCAATGAGAACAGAGACCTGCATCAGCAGCTGGGTAATGGGAATTACACCCGAATCGGTGGTCAGTGAGAAGAAAACACCTGCCCGCTCAAGAATTCCAGGAGTCTCCAATTGTTTGCGTCCCAATTCCAGTTTACTCTTACCGCCTACCGTCGGCCCAATGATAACAGGGATTCCGGCTGCCAGAAGCTCATCGGTCATAAATTGACCTTCGGTACAGTGTTCAATGGAACCATTGAGCTGGAACTCCTGGATGATACGAATGGCCATACGGATATCGCCTTCGGTGTGGGCGTGAATTTTTACTGGGAAGCCATCAAAAACCCGCATGAGAGAGTGCATACCCAGATCGTAGGCAAATCCATCAGGTGTGCCCTCTTGAAGTTTTTCCTGGTGTTTCAGCCAACGGTTGCGGTATTCCCGGGCCCGGTAGAGAGCATCTCGGATAAGAGCTGCTTCCCCCATTCGGGTAGAGGGAGTGCGGTTCATTTTTTTATAGTTATTTTTGGGGTTTTCACCCAGGGCCATCTTGATACAGAGTTCCTCCTTGAGGATTTTCTCTTTTGCAGTAGCGCCGCCGCTTTTGATGGCGGCAAAGGTTCCGCCGATCAGGTTGGAACTGCCCGGTCCCACTGCCAGGGTAGTAACGCCGGTTTTTAAGGCGTCGTCAAAATCCTGAGAGTGGATATCAATGGCGTCAATAGCCCGCAGGGCAGGATGCAATGGATTGGTAATATCATTGATATCAGAGTCGTCCAGACTGGACATGCCCAGATGGCAGTGGGGTTCAATAAATCCTGGGGTTACCAGTTTGCTCTGTGCATCCACCACCTGATCCCCGGGACCAGGTGTAATATTGGGAGCAATTTGGGTAAAAATACCGTTTTCCATAGCCAGATCATAGGGTTCCTTATCAATGCCGGCCATATTCATCAGGTTACAGTTTTTTACAATCAGCATCGGTGTTACATGCCCCTTTCTTTGCGGTATGCTTCAGCCTCGGATGGGGAGGCGTATACAAAATGTCCAGGACAAATTTCAGTCATTGTGGGTGATTCTACCGAATAGTCATGGGCAGCTTTAGGGTCATAGGAAATAATTTTACGGCCTTTTTCAATCAGAGGGTTGGGCAGAGGAATAGCCGAGAGCAATGCCTTGGTATAGGGGTGCAAAGGATGCTGATACAATTCATCCGATTCGGCCAGCTCCACCAATTTGCCAAAATACATTACGCCAATCCGGTCGGAGAAATATTTAACGACCGACAGGTCGTGGGCGATAAAAATAACGGTCAATCCCAGTTCGTCTTTGAGATCATTGAGCAGATTGATAACCTGTGCCTGAATGGATACGTCCAAAGCGGAAACTGGTTCGTCCGCGATTACCATGGTGGGATTTACCACAATAGCTCTGGCAATACCAATTCTTTGCCGCTGGCCGCCGGAAAACTCATGGGGATACCGGTTGGCATGTTCCATGGTCAGTCCGACTTTTTCCAGGATGTTTTTTACCTTTTCATCCAATACGGCCTTGTCTGTGATCCCTTTAACCACAAGACCCTCAGAAATGATTTCCCGGACGGTCATACGAGGATTGAGAGACTCTACCGGATCCTGAAAAACAGTGGAAATATTTTGAGCGATATACTGGCGCAGTTCAGTGGTCATTTTTCCGCTGATATCTCTGCCTTTCAGCTCTATTTTCCCAGAGGTAGGGTTATATAACCGAAGGATGGCACGACCAGTGGTGGTTTTGCCGCAACCAGATTCTCCTACCAAACCAAATGTTTCTGATTTATAAACCTGAAAAGAGACGTGGTCAATAGCCTTTACCACACTGGTTCCCCGTCTGCTTTTGGAACGGAATTCCATACACAGGTCCTCTACATTGAGCAATACTTCCCGATTATCTTGCATACCGCTGGGCCTCCTCTCTCATCCTGCGAATTTTATCCTGTAAAAACTTAGGCATCTCACAGGCAGGCGCTTTGGGGTGCAGCAGCCAGGTGGCGGCATAGTGGGTATCGCTGACCTGAAACATAGGTGGCTCTTCTTCCAGATCAATTTGCATGGCATACCGGTTTCGGGCAGCGAAGGCATCCCCCTTGGGTGGGGAGACCATGTTTGGCGGTGTTCCCGGTATGGATAACAGCCGATCTTTGGATTCCAGATCCGGCATGGAAGAAAGCAGCGCCCAGGTGTAGGGATGACGGGGATCTAAAAAGATTTCTTCACAGGTTCCCCGCTCTACCACCTTGCCGGCATACATGACATAGACTTCATCAGCCATATTGGCTACAACACCCAAATCGTGGGTAATAAAGATAACCGAAATGCCTCGTTCCTCTTTAATTTGTTTAATCAAATCCAGAATTTTGGCCTGTACTGTTACATCCAAAGCAGTAGTGGGCTCATCACAGATGAGTATATCCGGATTGTTAGCCAGCGCAATGGCAATAACAATTCTTTGCCGCATACCTCCCGAAAACTGGAAGGGATACTGATTGTATCGCTCTTCCGCTTTGGGAATTCCTACTGCCCGCATTAACTCTAAGGATTTTTCTTTGGCTTCTTCTTTGCTCATAGAGTAGTTGACAGTAAAAACCTCAGAAATCTGTTTGCCTATTTTCATCAGTGGATTCAGGGAAGAAAGAGGATCTTGGAAAATCAAACCGATTTTCTTACCTCTGATCTGATAGAAATCTTCTTCTGTAGCTTTGACAAGATCTTTTCCCTCGTACCAGATTTCTCCTTGGTCGATGACAGCGTTTCGGGCCAGAATGCCCATAATGGCTTTTACTGTTACGCTTTTGCCTGAGCCGGATTCTCCGACAATGGCAATGGTTTTGCCTTTGGGCAAATTGATATCCACTCCCCGTACGGCACGAACCATACCAGATTGTCCTTTAAAGGACACGTGGAGATCTTTTACTTGCAATACATATGGTTCTTGCATTCCAGTTCCCTCCCTTTAGTCAGTTCCCCGCATAGTGGGGTCAAAAGCATCCCGCAAACCGTTACCAAACAGGTTGAAGGAGATGAGCAGTACCGAAATCAAAATCGCAGGGAAGAGGGTTTGGGTAGGATAGGTAAGCAGTACTTTCTGAGCGTCAGACAGCAATACACCGATAGAGGGCTCAGGAGCCTGCAGGCCCAAACCGATAAAGGCCAGGAAAGACTCGGAGAAAATAGCGTTGGGTACCGAGATCATGGCACGGGTAATAACTGGTCCAATAGAGTTAGGGAGGATATGCCGGAAGATCAGCTTTTTGTCAGGAACACCCAGAGTACGGGCTGCCAGTACATATTCCCTCTCTTTAAAGCGCAGGAACTGTCCACGAACCAACTTGGCAGTACCGATCCAGCCGTTGATAACCAAAGCCAGAATAATGGCTTCAATACCGGTGCCCAGCACCAGAATCAGCAGGGTGGCCACAATGACCTGGGGGAACGCCGCGATAATTTCGGTTATACGCATCATAATAATATCTGTGGTGCCGCCGTAGTAGCCGGCAACGGCGCCGTAGACCACGCCAATAAAAATATTGGCGGATACGGCCACAATGGCGATAATCAGGGAGATCCGTGCCCCTCGCCACAGACGGGTCCACAGATCCCGTCCCAGGTAATCTGTGCCCATGAGGAAATACTCGTCACCAATGCCCTCATAGATATAGGCATTGACTTTTACATCTACCATTTCAACATCTTTAATTGTATATTCCCGAAGGATTTCAATTACCGATCCCTCGGGGAATTTCTCGGGGTCACTCAAGCTGGTTTTCCGCACGCTGTTGACAGTTTTGGAGCCGTCAAAAATACCGATTTTCTCAAGACCGGGAACCCGCGGCGGCATATTCAGCCGGTTTAAGTTCTGATCGTTGTACCCATACCCAGAGAACATAGGAGCAAAGATGGACATAAACACAATAAAGAGAATCATGCTCATAGCCAGGATGGCAACCCTGTTGCGGCGCAGCCGCACCCAGGCATCCTTAAAGAAGCCCAAAGCTTCTCCAGAAAACTTTTCATCGTGTAAAGTATCATCCAAATTGATAAAACGGAACTTTTCCTGGGGAATGTCATAAATTTCTTTCTCTGTCATCATTTGCTGCTACCTCCCAACCGTACGCGAGGATCGATCAGTCCCAGTACAATGTCGATAACAAAGGAGGTGAGAACCGAAATCAGGGCGTAGAAAATCAAGGTGGCCACAGCCAGGGAGTAGTCGTTGGTGTTGATGGAGCTGATCAGGGTTCCGCCAACGCCGGGGATGGAGAAGATTCGCTCAATAACCATGGAACCAGCCAATACATGGGCAAACATGGGAATGACAATGTTGACCAGAGGCAGGGAGGCGTTCCGGAAGGAGTGGCGGATGGTGGCCTGCCGCTGGGTCAGGCCTTTGGTCCGGGCCAGCACCATAAACTCCGATCCCAATACCTCAATCAGTTCACCACGCAGGTAGCGGGCGATGGTGGCAATGGGGCTTAAAGACAGGGCGATGGTTGGCAGCATCAGGGAATAGATCTGCATACCGGTGCCTTTGGATGGTTCAAATATAATGGGGAACCAGCCCATTTTATACGCTATAAAATACTGTAGGCAGGAGGCAAAAACAAAGGATGGAATGGAGATGCCCAGCACCACCAGGATGGAGACCACATGATCCCCCGCTTTGTTTTTATGAAGAGCAGCCACGGTTCCAGCCACAATGCCTATGGGCAGTGCCAGAGCCAGGGAGCCCACGTTGATGGTGAGTGAATAGGGGATCTGACGCTTAAGAATATCAAAAGCTGGAACACCAGGTTCTACTTTGGCAGAAACGCCCCAGTCATTTTCAAAAATGACACCTTTGAGGAAATAGGCATACTGTACCAGCAGAGGCTCATCCAGATGGGCCTGCTGTTCCAGCATTGCCACAACCTCCGGAGCCAGGTTGGGATCATCATACACGCTGCCCGGCATCAGCCGGACAACCATGAAAGCGATGGTCAAAATCAGAAAGAGTGCAACACATGCCGCAATCACACGACCAATCATGTACTTCTTCATAGGGTTATCCTCCTTTCTCAGGATAAAAATTGAGCTGCAAAAAGCAGCCTAGCCTTTTGCAGCTCAACGCCTTCCAATGGTTGCTTGTTATTTAGTCAAATCGATGTCCATGTAAGCCCAGCCCCAGCCAATGGTGTTGACGCGAACGTCACTGGGCAGGATGCAGCGGTCGCTGTGAATGACATAAGCTTGCTGCTGATATACGGGAATTTCCAAAACATTGTCGATTACAAGTTTTTCCATTTCCATGGTGACTTCAATGCGTTTTTTCTCGTCCAGACGGCACTCTTCACTGATGGACTCAGCATACAGAGCATCCAATTCCGGGCTGTTGTAAGGAGCGAATCTCCGGGAGTCGGTGCTGGTGTAGGGCTCGAACTTCCGGTTGGGGTACAGCTGGGCAGCGGTCAGATCCCAAGCGGACCAGCCCAGATCCCAGGTGTTGGTAGGACCGCTCTGGCTGGAACGCATGATGTCCAGAAGAGCGCTCTGTGCCATGGACTGGAGTTTCAGTTCGAAGCGGTCAGCGCCAAACAGCTGGGTCAGCTCGTTCTGAATATACTCGGAAGCGGTTCTCAGAGCAGGTACAGTCTCACTGTAGATTACGGTGATGGATACCTTGTCTACACCGGTCTCTTCCAGAGCTTTGTCAAAGAGCTCCTTGGCCAGGTCGGGATCATAGCCGTTGTTTTCGGGGATGTAGGCATTGGCCTCAGGAATATCCCGGAAGAGTGTACCGTCGGAATATGCTACATAGGGGGTAGGCAGGAAGTAAGCGGCAGGGATGTAGTTGAGGGCATTTGCCAGTTCTTCTCTGTTGATACCGTAGTAGAGAGCCTTTTTAAAGTTCAGGTTGCCCAGATAGGGTTTATCAGGATTCTCAGTATTGATCTGGATGGAACGTAGAGTGGTGGAAGGATATTCCTGAGTGCGGGGATCCTCACCAAAGACTTCCAAACCATTGGTGCCCAGAGAGAGATAGTCGATCTCACCGTTCTGGAACAACTGAATCTGGGTATTCTCGTCAGGAACAGTACGTACAGTCATACCGTCCAGAATGATCTCATCTGCATGGCAGTAATTTTCATTCTTGGACATGGTGACCTCAGTGCCTTTTACCCAGGTGTCCAGCTTGAAGGGACCAGAGCTCATATACTCCTCAGCGGAGGTACCGTATGTAGTGGAGGTGCGGTTGGCATCCATGCCGGCTTCATACATCTCTTTGTATACAGGGCCGGTATAGCGCATACAGAAGTGGTACATAACATCACGAGCGGAGTATTTCTCAGAAGTGGTGACGGTAAGGGTCAGGTCGTCCACCTTTTTAAAACCGACATCTTCCCACTCCACTGGTACGCCGGTGGAGAGCTGCATATAGTACTCATAGGCATTTTCTACCTGGATATGGTTTTTAGCCAGTCCACTGGTAGTTGTATTGGCCAGCTGAGGATTCAGAGCCATTTCCCAGGAATACATAAAGTCATCTGCGGTAATGGGTTCCCCGTTCGCCCATTTGGCGTTGGGGTCCAGTTTGATGGTCCAGGTGTAACCATCCTCGGTGGTAGGTTCGCTGGCAGCCAGCTCAGGACCGGGAACCGAAGCGGTTTTATCCTCGTTGTAAACTACGCGATACAGTTTGGCTTGTACATAGTCAGAAACCTCAATAGAGCCAGCGTCACCGCCTTGATGAGGGTTCATATTTGTAGCCTGCTGCAAGGTAGAACGCCGGAAGATCTTCTCTCCCTCTACGGTCTCTCCAGATGATGATCCGGAACCGGATGAAGATGTAGACGGGCTGCTGGAACATCCCGCCAGCAGAGATGCTGTCATAACACCGGCCAAAAGCAGTGCCAACAACTTGCGGGTAGTTTTCATCATTTTTCCTCCTCTTTCCTGATTGGAATTCTTGCGTTCATGTTATCATATTATTTACCTTCATGTAAAATTCAAAAAATGTATGGGGCAATACGATTTAAACATATTTTTAATGATTGTTAAATTTAATTTATCATATTTTACTAAATAAAATTTACAAATATTGGCGTAAAAGTATTAAAAAGCAGGGCGCTTAAATTTTTACAGAAATATTAACGGTAGGGCCCTATGCAAATTTTCAATGATGTTATGCAAAAGTTGTTGGGTCAGATAGGAACATTTCTTCCCAGAATAGAAAAAGCCAGGACAAAAGATGTCCTGGCACAGTTGGGTATGAAGTTTTATCAAACAAGAAGGAACTGGTACAGATAGAACAGAACAAAGGAAACTGTCATTAGATAAGGCACCATCTTGGCGTGTTCTCTGTACATTTCTCCGGAAGTGACGTTCATGTATTTGACAGTAAGCAGCTGGCAGAGATGCAGAGGAGAGTAGTAATATCCCAAGAAGGACCAGGCGAATACAAAGAAAGTGTAGAGCAGCCGCATCTCATAGCTCAGTGGCAGGGTGGCTACCAGAGGCAAAATAATGCCCATAGGAACCAGGCTGAGGCCGGTAGTGAGGCCAAACAGTACAGCGGTAGCGGCTACGATCAGCAGGATGGTGAAGCCCGAAGAAGTGACAAAAGCTGTATTGATAGCTCCAATGACCTGATCCAGGTTTTTCACCAGATTCTGTACAAAGTATACACCAATGAGCATTCCCAGGGTACTAAAGCTGATGCCTTTCCAGGAGTGTTGGAGAAAATCTTTTTTATCTTTCCCAATCAGGAAGAAGGTGAGCACCACACAGAGAAAAACCGAGGCGCACATGGGGATGGATACAGGGGCAAAAATGCGGTTGAGAATCGCATTGAACACCATAACCATATAGACTGGGGATAGATATAGGATCAGCCGGCCCAGTGCTTTGGTCCGGTCCCCCTGAAGAGCAACTTGGCTGTTTTTTGTGTTGCGCAGATAAAGGAAATAGGCGCCCAGCTGCATCAGTATCACAAAACCGGCGTTAAGGGCAATCAGGTGGTACAGATTGATTTCCGGCATAACAGTAGTGACGAAGATCATATTGGAGTGAAAAGGAAGCAGAAACATGGACATGTGCCGGAACGAGAGATTGACCGCGGCTCTTTTCTGAGGCGGCATACCCAGCTCCTCTCCAACCGAATCTACAAAGGGGGCGGAGAGATGGGCTCCTCCTGGTACCGAGAGCAGTCCCATGACAGCGGGCAGCATCATAATAATGGCTTTTTTGCTGTGGATGACCACCTTCAGATCCGAGACAATCTGATCCAAAATTTTATACTGTTTGAGCAGATTGCCCAGTACACCTACCAGTATGACTGCCATGATAGTGTAGACTGTGTTGGGGGTGGTGAATACCGCTGTAAAGGAATGGACTGTCTGGGAGACGTCCAGACCAGCGACCAGGCTGAGGATACAGCCGGTCAGCAGCAGGGTGGGACCAAAGCCCAATTTTTTCTTTCGCCAAAGGGGCATGGTGAGAAACGCGATAAAGATGGCAAGAAACTGTCTCATGGGGATCTCCTATCTGTTTGTTTGGCTTTGCCAATTTCATCCTTAGTATATCGTATTTTGATACCATTGCCAATTGGAAGATTGCCAAAATTTACAGGACTTTCTCTGGATGTCCCGTTTATAGAAATTTAAAAGCTCCTGTTAGATAACAGGAGCTTTTAAAAAGAATCAGTGAGATGGCTTAGGCCTCATTTTTTATTGGTGAATCGGAAAGATTGTTTTGCTGTTCCTGCATTTTCTCGTTGAGTTCCTTAAAGTAGAGGATTAAGAGAGGAATACAGCACAGGCTGGTGCAGATATCTGAGGCAGTTTGAGTCAGCTGCACTCCCAACAGCCCTATAAAATGGGGCAGCAGATAAATTAGCGGCAAAAAGAAGATTCCCTGACGGGAGCAGGCCAAAAAGGTGGCCTGACCAGGTTTCCCTGTGGTTTGGAACAACATATTGGTTACTGTAATAATGGCCATCAAGGGAAGGGACATACATTGTGCTCGCATAGCCAAACTGCCAATCTGAATTACCTCCAAATCTTCCTTGCGGAACAGGGCAATGGCCTGGGGAGCCAGAATAAAACCAATAACTGCCAGGGTTCCCAGCAGAATGACACCTACCGTTAAGGTAAAACGAAAAGCCTGCTTGACCCGGTCGTACCGTCCGGCGCCATAGTTATATCCGGCCACCGGCTGGAATCCCTGGCCAAAGCCCAACATAACCGACATGATAAACATAAAGATCCGGCCTACCACTGACATGGCCGCCACCGCTGGATCTCCATAAACAGCGGCGGCGCGGTTGAGGCAAACAGTGGAGATACTGGCCAATCCCTGGCGGCACAGGCTGGGCATACCAGTCTGGATAATGATTCTATAGACATCCGCTGTACGGGATACATATTTTATATGGAGCCGCACACTGGTCTTTTTTAACAGGAAAAAGGAAAGGAGGATAGCAAAGCTGATACACTGGCTTAAAAGAGTGGCGATAGCAGCGCCGGCAATCCCCAAATCAAAAACAAAGATAAAGATAGGGTCCAGTACAATATTGAGTACACCGCCCAGGCCGATACCTACCATGGACAGAACCGCTTTGCCCTGGGAGCGAAGCACATTGTTCAGCACAAAGGAAGCGCACATAATGGGAGCGCCAAACAGAATATAACTGGCGTAATCCCGGGCATAGGGCAGTATGGTTTCGGTGGCACCTAACATTTTCATCAGGGTGTTCATTCCGGTCAACCCTGAAATGGCCAGAATCAGGCCAAATACCAGGGCGGTGAAAAAAGAGGTGGAGGCAAATACACTGGCCCGCTGGTCCTGCTGCTGGCCCAGCAGCCGGGAGACATTGGCGCCTGCCCCCATTCCCAGCATAAATCCAATGGCCTGTATAATGGCCATGAGAGAAAAAACAATTCCTACCGCTCCGGTGGCGCTGGTTCCCAGTTTGGAGACAAAATAGGTGTCCGCCATGTTGTAGATGGAAGTTACCATCATACTGATAATAGTAGGCACAGCCATGGCGCTGATAAGTTGAGGGATGGGTGTGGTTGTCATGCGGATCAGCTGGGCCTGTTGTGTATTCTTTGTCTGTTCCATTTTGCTCACTCCTATTTAGAACCATAAATTGCTACTGCCTTTGGGTCAGATTTCCATAGATACGGGTCAGATACCCCAAAAATTCCTGTTGTTCCTGGGGGGTAAACCCGTCCAGCGCAATTTGACGTACCTGCTCAGATATCCTATGAAATTGTTTTTGTATCTCTCTGCCCTTTTCGGTAATGGAAATACAGGTTGCCCGGCGATCTCCTGGGACAGGACTGCGCAATATAAGCCCATCCGTCTCCATGTTGACCAGTAATTTGGATATGGTGGCTGGCTCAATATCACAGAGATCCGCCAGGTCCTTTTGCAAAATGTTGTTGTGTTCGGTCAGCATAGTAAGTACAATGGGCTGCCCAGGTGAGAGTCCAATCTCCGCCATTTTGGGGCGAATGACGCTTTGATGTGCCCGAAAGGTTTTCACCAGTATTTTACTCAGTAAGGGGTCCATGAGAATCCTGCCTTTCCCAAACAGTTAGCTTGCTAATTATTAACAAGCTAACTATATAAGGAATAAAAAGGAATGTCAAGAAAAACCATAGATAGGTTGAATTGATATGCCAATCCAGTTGTGCAGAATAGATAATTTCAATAGACCGCTCTTTTTTGTCCAGATGATTTTTAAAATAAATTTTTGGCTTTCCAAAAGGTGTTTTTGAGGTTTGTACAATATTGCAGACGCTCTCCAATAAAAATCACTGCAAATTATTACCAATGCCAATTGCCTTTTGGTAAAATTTGTAGTATGCTAAAGGCACAGCGTTGGTCGTCCTGAGTTTTTAGGAGGCGGCGCCTTTCGTTTGCGTACAAGGTACTACATACCTTATAATGGAATAAGGATTGGACAAAGCCAGAAAGGGCCGCAGGTAACTGCGGCCCTTTCTGGTGGTATTTGTTTGAAAGGCTAATGGCCTTTCCCCCGTTTTTGTTGTTTTTCCCGCCGGTCCAATTCCTCATCCACCCGTTCGCAGATAAAAAAGTACAGATCCATGGCCATGTCAAAGGCCTGGCGGATTTCTTTCTCGTCGATTTCGTCGGGAATATCAGTGGGGTAGCGGGTTTCTATGTAGTACCGGTTGAGGGCGGCGCTTTCATCCAGCCACTTCTCAAAATTCCGGTCGTGGCGCATGGCTTGCTTACACAACCAGGTCAGATTGTGGCCGTCCAGCAGCCTGGGATTTTGCAGCAGCAGATAGGCTTTCAAGGCTTTTTCCGCCGCCTGCTGGCAGTGGAAAGCACAGCTGTTGTAACAGCGGTCATCTTTAATAAGCAGCTCAGCGGTAACCATGTCCTCTCCCGCCCGGTCCAGCCAGTCATAGTACCGGCGGCTGTCATCGCTGTTGTGAGCTCTGGAACGTCTAGCCATAAACCACCTGGCCAGTCTGGTGGATCCGGCTGGCGAAGCTGCGTTCATCCTGCAGCTGCTCCTCCCATTCCGCCTGGGTATAGACTACGACGTCGAAGGGCAGATCACAGTCCACCTGAAGATAAATAGTATGGCACAACCCTTTTTTATCGCTGGTGTCGGCGATAATGGCCAGCTTAAAGCTGGTGGTCTCCCCTGTAATGGACAGCTTGCGGTTAAACAGCCAGATGCGCTTGACACCGGGCATGGCGGCAATCTGCCGGGCGGTGTACGCGATAATGGGGCAGGAATATTCCATAGGGCTTGGCTCCTTTCTTATAAAAATCAACCAATTTTCTTTTTGGTTTCCGGGTGTTGCACCGGGTCTGGGTGCTGGGCGATATACAATCGGGCTGCCTGCTCCAGTACCGGCAGGGCCTTTTGGGCGGTGGTCAGATACCGGTAGAGGCGATAGGCCAACAGGCCGGTGACCGATGAAATCACAATGGCCGCCACCGAAGCTACCACCCCCAGAGCGCTGACCAGCCGGAGCAGAGCGGAGGATTTTTTTAAAGCGTATTTGGTTTTCAAAGGAACTCCCTTCCTTTCTGAAGCTGTGGCACAGAACATGGCTGCGCCCTCTTCATTTTCTGATAGATTCATTATACACCAGCTGGAAAAAAAGAAAAAGGGCTTTGTATAAAATTGATAAAAATGACCAAGAATTTTCTCGTCGGATGTAGAAAAGTGAGAAATGCGAAAAAAGTAAAAAAATACTTGCAATCCAGGGGGGAGCATGGTATTATTATTGAGCGTGACTGCACAAGATATGCGATGAAGCGGGAGGTTGCTGCCACCTGGCAGGGAATTTCCGCCGAGTATGTCCGATTTTAAACCGGGCGACTTTGAATACTGACACAAGTCACTGTGCTTTGCACAGGGTTGGTTATGTGATGTTCCTTTGGCACATCAAAAGTCCCGGCTAAACTGCGCCTTTATAAAAGGGTTGGTTTAACCGGTTTTTTATATGCCAGAGCGCGAAACACCCGGATGGGTGTTCAGTAGGAAAAGCGTCGCCAAGCACCAAATTTTTAAGGAGGCGATGATAGTGGCAGTCAAAGAAAAAATCAGAATCAGACTCAAAGGCTATGATCATCAGCTGGTAGACGCTTCTGCAGAGAAGATCGTTGAGACAGCAAAACGCACCGGTGCGAGAGTTTCGGGTCCCATTCCCCTGCCCACCGAGCGTGAGATTGTAACCATTCTGCGTGCCGTTCACAAATATAAGGACAGCCGTGAGCAGTTTGAGATGAGAACCCACAAGAGACTCATTGACATCCTCAGACCTTCCAACAAAACCGTTGAGGCTCTGACCGGTCTTGAGCTCCCTGCCGGTGTTGAGATCGAGATTAAACTCTAATCCAGTCTCTCAGCAGCGGGTCATGTTGATGCAAATCAACCAATAACCTTAGGAGGTAGGAAAAATGCAAAAATTCATCATTGGCAAAAAGCTTGGTATGACTCAGCTTTTTGACGAAAAGGGCAAAGTAATTCCGGTAACAGTGGTAGAAGCTGGTCCCTGCGTAGTCGTACAGAAGAAGACAGCCGAAAACGACGGATATGAATCCGTGCAGATCGGTTACGGCGAGCTTTCGGACAAGCGTGCCAACAAACCCCAGAAAGGCCACTTTGCCAAGGCAGATGTCGCGCTGAAGAAACATCTCAAAGAGTTCAAAGCCGCTGACTGCTCTGCTTACAATGTAGGCGACCTGATCAAGGCCGACACATTCGCTCCTGGAGACAAGGTTGACGTGTTCGGAACCAGCAAAGGTAAAGGTTTTGCCGGCGCTATGAAGAGACACGGCTTCGCTTCTCTCAAGGATACACACGGTACCGGACCTGTACACAGACATGCAGGCTCCATGGGCGCCAACTCCGACCCTTCCAAAGTAATGAAGGGCAAAGGGCTGCCTGGACACATGGGTTCTGAGCGTGTTACCATCCAGAACCTGGATATCGTGAAAGTAGATGTTGAGAACAACCTTATAGCGCTCAAAGGTGCTATACCTGGACCTAAGGGCGGTATAGTTTACATTGTTGATAGCGTTAAGAAGGCGTAAGGAAGGAGGATGCACTATGCCACAGGTTACAATGTTTGATATGACTGGCAAAAGCGTTGGTGAAGTAACCCTTTCGGATGCCATCTTTGGTATAGAGCCGAACAAGTCGGTTATGCATGCTGCCGTTGTCAACTACCTGGCTAACCAGCGTCAGGGCACCCAGTCCACACTGACCAGAACTGAGGTAAGCGGCGGCGGCCGGAAACCCTGGAGACAGAAAGGTACCGGACACGCAAGACAGGGTTCCATTCGTGCTCCCCAGTGGAGACATGGCGGTATCGCTCTGGGCCCCAAGCCCCGGGATTACAGCTACACTCTCAACAAGAAGGTTAAGAGACTGGCTATGAAATCCGCTTTCTCTTCCAAGGTACTGGACGGCGAGATGATCGTTGTTGACAAGATCGCTGTGGAAGAGTTCAAAACCAAAACTGTTGTCAATATGCTCAAGGCTCTGGGCGCTGATAAAAAAGCTCTCATCGTTATGCCTGAGCGGGATGAGAAACTCATCCAGAGCGCCAGCAACATTCCCGGCGTTAAGACTGCCCTGGTAGGCACCCTTAACGTATACGACATTCTCAACTGCGACAAGTTCATTGTTGCCAAGGATGCCGTCGCCAAGCTCGAGGAGGTGTACGCATAATGAAAGCTCCACAGGATATTATCCTCAAGCCGATCATCACCGAGGCCAGCATGATGGGCATTGCCCAGAAGAAGTACACCTTCAAGGTTGCTTCCGACGCCAACAAAATTGAGATTGGCAAAGCTGTAGAGGCCCTGTTCCCCGGCGTATCCGTACTGAAGGTCAACACCATGCATGTACGGGGCAGAGCCAAGAGAATGGGTATGCACCAGGGTTACAAACCCGATTGGAAAAAAGCAATCGTTACTCTGAAAGCCGATTCCAAGGGCATTGAGTTTTTCGAGAGCATGATGTAGTGCCCGCCTGGAGGCACAATGTATGGGATAACTCATAATCCCGCAAAACCGTTATGAGGAGAGTGAAACCGAATGGCTATTAAAAGCTTTAAGCCAACGACCCCCAGCCGCCGTCAGATGACGACTACTGATTATTCGGGTCTGTCTAAGGTTGAGCCGGAAAAATCCCTTCTTGAAACTCTCAAGAGCACTTCCGGAAGAAACAACCTCGGTAGAATTACGGTTCGTCACCGCGGTGGCGCTAACCGCAGAAAATACCGCGTTATCGATTTTAAGAGAGACAAAGCGGATATGCCCGCTACTGTTCTCACCCTGGAGTACGACCCCAACCGGTCCGCTCACATCGCCCTGGTTCAGTATGAGGATGGCGAGAAACGTTATATCGTTGCTCCCCACACCCTGAAAGTTGGCGACCAGATTATGGCTGGTGCCCATGCCGATATCAAGCCCGGCAACGCACTGCCTTTGGTAAATATCCCCGTTGGTACCTTTGTACACAACGTAGAGCTGTACCCCGGCAAGGGCGCTCAGCTGGCTAGAGCCGCTGGTATTCAGGCTCAGCTGATGGCTAAAGAAGGCGCCTACGCCCTGATTCGTCTGCCCTCCGGCGAGCTGAGAAACGTACCCGTCGCCTGTATGGCAACCATTGGTCAGGTGGGCAACATCGACCATGAGAATGTCAACTACGGTAAAGCGGGCCGCAGACGCCACATGGGTTGGAGACCCACCGTTCGTGGTTCTGTAATGAACCCCAACGACCATCCACATGGTGGTGGTGAGGGCAAGAGCCCCGTTGGTCGTCCCGGACCTGTTACCCCCTGGGGTAAACCGGCTTTGGGTTACAAGACCAGAGCTAAACATCACCGCTCCGACAAGTATATTGTCAAGCGCCGCAACGACAAGTAAGGCGTGCTGAAAGGAGGCAGATGAAACAATGGGTAGAAGTGTTAAAAAAGGACCTTTTGTACAGCCTGTGCTGCTCAAAAGAGTTGAAGAGATGAATGCTTCCGGCGAAAAGAGAGTGCTTAAAACCTGGAGCAGATCGTCCACTATATTCCCTGATTTTGTTGGCCACACATTCGCTGTACATGACGGACGCAAACATGTTCCTGTCTATGTAACAGAGGATATGGTAGGACACAAACTGGGTGAGTTTGCACCAACCAGAACCTACAGAGGTCATGCAGGCTCGAAAAAATCCAACACCGGAAAGTAATCGGCCGAAAGGAGGAGAACACATGGAAGCAAGGGCTTACCTGAAGTATACCCGGATCGCGCCCCGTAAGGTGCAGATCGTTCTTGATTTGATCAGAAATCAGCCTTGCGACGTGGCATTGGCGATTTTAAAGCATACACCTAAGGCTGCTTGTGAGCCTCTGGAAAAGCTCCTGAAGTCGGCCATGGCCAACGCGGAGCACAACCACAACATGGATAAGAACAACCTCTATGTTGCTGAGTGCTTTGTCAGCCCCGGTCCTACACTCAAGAGAATGAGACCCAGAGCACAGGGCAGAGCGTTCACTATTTTGAAGAGAACTTCCCACGTGACAATGGTTCTCAAAGAGAGAGAATAAGCTGAAAGAGGAGGTAAACTATGGGCCAGAAGGTTAATCCACATGGGTTTCGTGTGGGCGTCATTAAAGATTGGGATTCCCGCTGGTTTGCTAGGGACGACGCTTTCGGCGACATCTTGGTTGAGGACTACAAGCTGCGTAAGTTCCTCAAAAGCAAACTGAAGGATGCTGGCGTGCCTCGCATTGAGATCGAGCGTGACGCCACCAAGGTCAGAATTCACATTCACTGCGCCAAGCCCGGTATCGTAATCGGTAAGGGCGGCGCTGAGATCGAGAAGCTCCGCCTCCAGTGCGAAGAGCTGATCAATAAAGGCAAAGCGGAAAAAACGCAGGTGTTCGTCAATGTTGTGGAGGTTAAGACTCCCGATAAGAACGCTCAGCTGGTTGCTGAGAACATTGCCGCTCAGCTGGAAAACAGAATTTCTTTCCGCCGCGCTATGAAACAGTCCATTGGCCGCGCTATGAAGCTGGGCGCCAAGGGCATTAAGGTTCAGGTTTCCGGCCGTCTGGGCGGCGCTGAAATCGCCAGAACCGAGCATTATCACGAGGGTACCATCCCTCTGCAGACCATTCGCGCCGACATCGACTACGGTTTCGCTGAGGCACACACCACCTACGGCAGAATCGGCGTAAAGGTTTGGATCTACGCAGGAGAGGTTCTGCAGGAAGTTAAGAAACCTCGTAAGGAAGGAGGCAACCACTAATGCTTCTGCCTAAGAGAGTAAAATATCGTAGAGTACAGAGAGGCCGTCTGACCGGTAAAGCCATGAGAGGCAACACCGTTACCTATGGTGAGTATGGTCTGCAGTCTCTGGAGCCCGCCTGGATCACTTCCAATCAGATCGAGGCTGCCCGTATCGCTATGACTCGTTACATCAAACGTGGCGGTCAGGTTTGGATCAAGATTTTCCCCGACAAGCCCATCACCGAGAAACCTGCTGAAACCCGAATGGGTTCCGGTAAAGGTAGCCCCGAGTACTGGGCTGCTGTGGTTAAGCCCGGCAGAGTAATGTTTGAGATTGGCGGCGTTACCGAGGACCTGGCCCGGGAGGCTATGCGTCTGGCTGCCCACAAACTGCCTGTCAAGTGCAAGTTTGTCAAGAAGGAAGAAAAGGAGAGTGAAGAGTAATGAAGGCTGCCGAGATTAGAGAACTTTCAGTTGCCGAACTGAACGAGAAGCTGTCCGACCTCAAAGCCGAGCTTTTCAATCTGCGCTTCCAGCACGCGATCAACCAGTTGGATAACCCCATGAGACTCAGCGCGGTGAAAAAGGATATTGCCCGGGTAAAAACCGTAATCCGCGAAAGAGAACTGAAAAGCGTGCAGTAACTTAGAAGGGAGGACTAGGCTGTGAGCGAAAGAAACCTGAGAAAAACCAGGGTTGGCAAGGTTGTCAGCGACAAGATGGACAAAACTGTAGTTGTTGCCATCCATGACAACATCAGACATCCCCTCTATAAAAAGATCGTAAAGCGTACCATCAAGTTTAAAGCCCATGACGAGCAGAATGCCTGCGGTATTGGCGACAAGGTGCTGGTGATGGAAACTCGTCCCCTCTCTAAGGATAAACACTGGAGAGTTGTGGAGATCATCGAAAAAGCCAAGTAATGGTTTTGGAACGCTTTTTACCCCATATTCGCTAATTTAAGCGCCCATATAAATGGTTATGGGTAGATACCGGCAAGATGACCGGCACTGGTAAATTAGTTGTAACCGAAAGGAGGAACGCACTGTGATTCAGATGCAGACCTATCTCAAAGTTGCTGATAACACCGGCGCGAAGGAGCTCATGTGTATCCGTGTGCTGGGCGGATCTCGTAGAAGATACGCCAACATCGGCGACGTAGTCGTTGCTTCTGTTAAAAAAGCTGCCCCCGGCGGCCAGGTGAAGAAGGGCGACGTTGTTAAAGCAGTTATCGTACGTTCTGCCAAAGGTCTCAGACGTGAGGATGGCACTTACATCCGGTTTGACGAGAACGCGGCAGTTATTATCAAAGAGGATAAAAACCCAAGAGGAACACGTATCTTTGGGCCAGTGGCCAGAGAGCTGCGTGAGAAAGATTACCTCAAGATTTTAAGCCTCGCCCCTGAAGTACTTTAATGGAGGTGCGTGACAGTGAGCAAAGTGCATGTTAAAACAGGCGATACCGTCGTGGTTCTGTCAGGCAAGGACAAAGGCAAACAGGGTAAAGTTCTTGAGGTAAGCCCTAAGGAACAGAAAATTATCGTTGAGGGCATTTCTGTCGCTACCAAGCATGTGAAACCCCGTCAGGCTGGCCAGCCCGGTGGTATCCTCAAGGTAGAGGCCCCCATGCATGCCTGCAAGGTAATGCTGGTTTGCCCCAAGTGCGGTAAGCCCACCAGACTTGCCCATAAGGTTCTGGCTGATGGCAGCAAAACCCGTCTGTGCAAAAAGTGCGGCGAAACTTTTTAAGTAAGGAGGACTGAAACATGGCAAGATTACAGGAATACTACAACAAAGACGTAGCCCCTGCTCTGCTTAAGAAATTCGGCTACAAAAGCGTCATGCAGATCCCCAAGCTTGAAAAGATTGTGGTAAATGTTGGCTGCGGTGAGGCCCGGGACAACCAGAAGGTACTGGATGCCATTCTGGGTGACCTGGCTAAGATTACCGGTCAGAAAGCAGTAGTCTGCAGAGCGAAAAAATCCGTAGCAAACTTTAAGCTGCGTGAAGGTATGGCAATTGGCGCCAAGGTTACCCTGAGAGGCGAGCGGATGTATGAGTTCCTTGACAGACTCTTCAACGTCGCTCTTCCCCGGGTAAGAGACTTCCGGGGCATCAACGGCAACGGCTTCGACGGCAGAGGCAACTTCGCCTTTGGTCTGCGGGAGCAGCTGATCTTCCCCGAGATCGAGTATGACAAGGTTGACAAGGTTCGCGGTATGGATATCGCCTTTGTTACCACCGCAAAAACCGATGAAGAGGCCCGTGAGTTGTTGACACTGATGGGCGCCCCATTCGCGAAGTAAGGAGGAAATTTTTGTGGCTAAAAAATCTATGATCGCCAAGCAGCAGGCAACACCGAAATTTTCTACTCGCGCATATAACAGGTGTAAAATCTGCGGCAGGCCACACGCCTATCTTCGCAAATTTGGCATTTGCCGTATATGCTTTAGGGAGCTTGCCTACAAAGGTCAGATTCCCGGCGTGAAAAAGGCTAGCTGGTAAAAGCACGAGCAAAGGAGGTTGACGGCATGCATATCACCGACAGTATCGCTGACATGCTGACTCGTATCAGAAATGCGAACAACGCAAAACACGATACAGTTGACGTCCCTGCGTCCAACATGAAAAAGGCCATTGCCCAGGTTCTCTTGGATGAGGGATATATTAAAAGCTTCCAGATCATTGAAGATGGAAAGCAGGGAATTATCCGTATTGTTCTGAAATACGGCCCCAATAAATCTCAGATCATCACCGGTTTGAGAAGAGTTTCTAAGCCAGGACTGCGCATTTACACCAACTGTGAAGATATGCCAAAGGTTATGAAAGGCCTGGGCATTGCGATTCTTTCCACTTCCAAAGGTGTTATGACCGACAAACAGGCTCGTAAAGAGAATGTTGGTGGCGAAGTTCTTGCATTTATCTGGTAAGGAGGTGCAAATCAATGTCTCGTATAGGTAGAAAACCAATCGCGGTTCCAGCTGGCGTTGAGGTAAAAATCGATGGCAGCCATGTGGCAGTCAAAGGCCCCAAGGGTTCCCTCGAGCAGAGCTTTGATCCCAGTATGACAATCGCTTTGGAGGATGGACACATTGTTGTGGCCAGACCTTCCGATGATAAAGAGCACAGAAGTCTGCACGGCCTGACCAGAACACTGGTTTCCAACATGGTGGAAGGCGTTTCCAAAGGCTTCTCCAAAGAGCTGGAAATTCAGGGTGTAGGTTATCGTGCTGCCAAGCAGGGCAACAATCTGGTTATGACCCTGGGCTTCTCCCATCAGGTCATTATGCCTGATATCGCCGGTGTAGTTACCACCGAAGTGCCCGCCCCCAACAAGATTGTGGTGCATGGCTGTGACAAACAGGCAGTTGGACAGTACGCTGCCGAAATTCGTAAGAAACGTCCGCCCGAGCCTTACAAGGGCAAAGGTATCCGTTATGTTGGTGAGGTTATCATCCGTAAGGAAGGTAAAGCCGGCAAGGGCAAAAAGTAATTAAAGGAGGGAACAAACCATGGTGAAAAAGCCTGACAGCAACAAGGCAAGACTCAAAAGACATGTCAGAGTTCGCGCTAAGATCAGTGGCACACCAGAGCGTCCGCGCCTGAATGTATTCCGCTCCGCTAAACACATTTATGCCCAGATCATTGACGATGTCAACGGCGTTACTCTCGTCAGCGCATCCACAATGGATAAGGATTATGAAGGGTTTGGCGGCAATAAGGAAGCAGCCCATAAAGTAGGTGTCACCCTCGCGGAAAGAGCTGCCGCCAAGGGCATTGCCGAGGTAGTTTTTGACCGCAGCGGTTATATTTATCATGGCCGCGTAAAAGAATTGGCTGAGGGTGCCCGCGAGGGCGGCCTCAAGTTCTAAAAGAAGGAGGGATACTTTTGGCTCGCATTGACGCTTCGACACTGGATCTCCAGGAAAAAGTAGTAACCATTAATCGTGTTTCTAAAACGGTTAAAGGTGGTCGTATATTCAAGTTCGCAGCCCTGGTAGTTGTCGGCGACGGCAACGGCACCATCGGCGTGGGACTTGGCAAGGCTTCTGAGGTACCCGACGCTATCCGCAAAGGTATTGAAGATGCCAAGAAGAACCTCATCAAGGTCTCTCTGAGAGGAACCACCATTCCCCATGAGGTAATCGGAACCTTCGGTGCCGGCAGAGTTTTGATGAAACCTGCTCCTCAGGGTACTGGCGTTATCGCCGGTGGTCCTGTTCGTGCCGTTCTGGAAGTGGCCGGTATCCGGGACATTCGTACCAAGTGCCTCCGGTCCAACAATCCCAACAACGTAGTAGCTGCTACTGTTGCAGGATTGGCTTCTTTGAGAAACGTTGACGAGGTTGCTGCGATTCGTGGCAAAACCGCGAAAGAAATTTTAGGTTAAGGAGGAGAGGGACATGGCACTCAAGATTAAACTTGTTAAGAGCCTGGCCGGCAGAAAAGATAGCCATATCGCCACTGCTCACTCTCTGGGCCTTCGCAAAATTGGTCAGGTTTCTGTACAGCCTGACAACGCTGCGACACAGGGTAAGATCGCTAAGATCTCTTACCTGGTCGAGGTAACAGAAGCATAAAGCAAGGAGGTGCAGGTAAAATGAAACTTCACGAACTTTCTCCAGCACCTGGTTCTGCGAAAAAAGCTTTTAGAAAAGGCAGAGGCGCAGGTTCCGGTAATGGCAAGACAGCCGGTAAAGGTCACAAGGGCCAGAACGCTCGTTCCGGCGGCGGTGTAAGACCAGGTTTTGAGGGCGGTCAGATGCCTCTGCAGAGACGTCTGCCCAAGAGAGGATTTAACAACATCTTCGCTACCCAGTACGCAACCATCAATGTATCTGACCTCAACAAGTTTGAGGACGGCGCTGTGGTTGACGCGCAGGCTTTGGTTGCCGCAGGTCTGCTGAAAAAGACCCTGGACGGTGTCAAGGTATTGGGCAGAGGGGAACTGACCAAAAAGCTGACAGTAAATGCCGCGGCATTCTCCGCTTCGGCTAAGCAGAAGATTGAGGAGGCTGGCGGAAAGGCTGAGGTGATGTAGAATGTTTCAGACCTTCAGGAACGCTTGGAAAATCGTTGACTTAAGGAAAAAACTTCTCTTTACCGCCATGGTTATCATCATCTTCCGCATCGGCGCTGCCATTCCGGTTCCTTTCCTGGAGCCCGGCGCCCTGCAGTCTATGATCAGTACCAGCGGCAGCCTTTTGGGTTATCTGGACGTACTGACCGGTGGTGCGTTCGCCCAGTGTACCCTGTTCGCTCTGAGTATCTCCCCCTACATTACATCTTCCATTGTAGTGCAGTTGCTGACTATCGCTATCCCCTATCTGGAGCAGCTGAGTAAAGAGGGAGAAGAAGGCCGTAAGAAAATCAATAAAATTACCCGGTACGCGACTGTTGCTCTGGCCTTTTTACAGGCAGGCGCCTACTACATTATGCTGAGAAACAGCCAGGCTGTTCTCTATGTAGACGGTGCCAGCGGTGTGTTCGCTGCTGTGGTTATCATCCTTTCCTTTGTGGCTGGCGCCATGTTGATCACCTGGATGGGTGAGCAGGTGGACCAGAAAGGCATCGGAAATGGTATCTCCATCATCCTGTTTGCCGGTATCGTCTCCCGGGGTCCCGCCATGGTGGGAACCATGTGGCAGTATATCCAGTTGGGCCTCAACGGCCAGACCAGATATCTGATCGGTGTACCGGTAATCACTGTACTCTTCGTTGTTGTCATCGGCTTCATCGTTCTGATGACCGAGGCAGAGCGCCGGGTACCTGTACAGTACGCCCAGAGAGTGGTAGGCCGTAAAATGTACGGCGGCCAGTCCACCCATATTCCCATCAAGGTGAATATGTCCGGCGTATTGCCCGTTATCTTCGCAAGCTCCCTGCTTGCTATCCCTGGAACCATCAAAGGGTTTATTGACCCCATGGAGACTGGTTTCTGGGGCAAATTCCTGGGAATCTTCGACTACGACCACTGGTTCTACGCTCTGACCTACTTCGCTTTGATCATGGCGTTTAACTACTTCTATGTAGCCGTACAGTACAATCCCATTGAGATCGCCAACAACCTGCGGAAAAACAGCGGTACCATTCCTGGTATCCGTCCCGGCAAACCCACTTCTGACTTCATTGCTAGAGTGGTAAGCAAGATTACTTTCGTAGGCGGTATCTTCCTGGCTATTATCGCCATCCTGCCCATCTTTGTAGGCGCTGTTTCCAAGATGAACATCGCTCTGGGCGGTACCACTGTTATCATTGTGGTTGGCGTAGCTTTGGATACTGTTCGTCAGTTGGAATCTCAGATGATGATGCGTCACTACAAGGGCTTCCTTGAATAATCGAAAGAAGGGGTACACGATGAATCTGATTCTCCTTGGCGCTCCGGGTGCCGGAAAAGGTACCCAGGCAGAGATTATATGTGATAAACTGGGCATTCCCAGCATCAGCACTGGTAACATTCTGCGGGAAGCCGTTAAGAATGCTACCAAAGCGGGACTGGAAGCCAAATCCTATATGGAGAGCGGTAAACTGGTTCCCGACAGTGTGGTCATCGCCATTCTCAAGGACAGAATCGCGCAGGATGACTGCAAAAACGGATTTATCCTGGATGGGTTCCCCAGAACAGTGCCCCAGGCTGAGGCGCTGGATCAAATGGGCATCGTGATCGACCACGCGGTGGATATCGACGTACCTGACCAGGTGATCGAGAAAAGACTTTCCGGCAGACGGGTTTGTGAGGGCTGCGGTGCCAGCTATCATATTGACAACAAACCCTCCGCCAAAGAAGGAATCTGCGACCGGTGCGGCGGCAACCTGATCATCCGCAAGGATGACAAACCCGAAACCATTCGGGAGCGGTTGGCTGTTTACCACGAGCAGACCGAACCTCTGAAAGGCTACTATCAGAAAGCCGGCAAGCTGGTTTCCATTGATGGTACCCGGGAGATCGCCGAGATTACCGGCCAGATCCTGAAAGTTTTGGAGGCATAAGCATGGTTGTGCTGAAAACCTCTGGAGAGCTTGCCCTGATGCGAGAAGCAGGCAAGATCTCAGCACAAGCCCTGCAGGTGGGCGGCCAGGCGGTAAAACCCGGTGTAACCACTGGGGAAATCAACCGGGCGATCCACCACTTCATCAAATCTCAAGGCGCCATCCCCTCCTTTTTGGGGTACGGCGGATTCCCCGCCAGCGCCTGTATATCGGTAAACGACGAGATTATTCATGGCATTCCCGGGGACCGGGTCCTCAAAGAGGGCGATATTGTCAGCATCGATGTGGGAGCTATTTATAAAGGCTACCACGGCGACAACGCTGCCACCTTTGCTTGTGGAACTGTGAGCCCCGAGTGCCAGAGCCTTATGGACGTAACCCGCGAAAGCCTCAACCGGGCAATTGCGGCGGCTCAGGTCGGAAACCGGCTGGGTGATGTATCCTACGCGGTACAGTCCTATGTTGAGTCTTTCGGCTATGGGATTGTCAAACAGTATGTAGGTCATGGCATCGGCACCGAAATGCACCAGTCGCCGGAGGTTCCCAACTATGGGAAACCCGGCCGGGGAATTCGGCTGATGCCGGGCATGACCATCGCAATTGAGCCAATGGTTAATCTGGTTGGCGAGGGCATTAAGGTCCTGTCCGATGGCTGGACCGTAGTGACCGCCAGCGGCAGTCCCGCAGCTCACTTTGAGCACACTGTGGCGATTACCGACAATGGACCGGTAATTCTCACCCTTTTGTAAGGGGGACGGCACAATGATCAAGCGGGGCGATGTGGTACTGGTGCTGGCAGGACACGATGCCGGACGGCATTGTGTGACGCTGGGTTGGCGGGATGGACGGATCCTTTTGGTGGATGGAAAGCTTCGTACTTTGGAAAAGCCAAAGGGAAAAAATCCAAAACATCTGCAAACAACCGGCGTGGTGTTGGATGAGTCCGCGCTGGTTACCAACCGGCAGATCCGAAAGGCGCTGCATCCCTTTAATTATGGCCAAACTGCCAAACTGTAAAAGGAGGAACAAACCTTGTCGAAAGAAGATGTCATTGAGATTGAGGGTACTGTGGTAGAATCCCTGCCCAATGCGCAGTTCCAGGTTGAGCTGCCCAATGGACACAAGATTTTAGCGCACATTTCCGGCAAGCTGCGGATGAACTTCATTCGTATTTTGCCTGGTGATAAGGTTACAGTGGAAATTTCTCCCTATGACCTGACGAAAGGACGCATTACTTGGCGTTCGAAATAGTGAAACCTTTCAAGTGAGGGTTATACAAGGAGGTAATTCAAATGAAAGTAAGACCTTCCGTGAAGCCCATTTGCGAGAAATGCAAAATCATTAAGCGCAAGGGCCGCATAATGGTTATATGCGTAAACCCCAAGCACAAACAGCGTCAGGGCTAATCGTGCAAAACCTATATGATGGAGGTGCAACAAAAGTATGGCTCGTATAGCTGGTGTTGACTTGCCAAGAGAAAAGCGAGTTGAGATTGGTCTGACCTATATTCTCGGTATAGGTCGCAAGACAGCAAATGACATTTTGGCCGCCACCGGAATCAATCCTGACACTCGTGTCAAGGATCTGACCGAAGATGAGGCCGGTCTGCTGCGTGATTATATCGACAAACACCTGATGGTTGAAGGCGACCTGAGAAGAGATACCGCCCTCAACATCAAGAGATTGATTGAAATCGGATGCTTCCGCGGCGTACGTCACAGAAAAGGCCTGCCTGTAAGAGGTCAGCGCACTAAGACAAACGCCCGTACTCGCAAGGGTCCGAAGAAAACAATCGCCAACAAGAAGAAGTAGTAAGGGAGGATACGAGAGATGGCAAAAGCTACTCCAAAAAAGGCCATTCGCCGTCGCCGTGAGCGTAAAAATATCGAGCGCGGTGCAGCTCATATCCAGTCGACCTTTAACAACACTATCGTAACCATTACCGATACCCAGGGTAACGCTCTGTCTTGGGCCAGCGCTGGTGGTCTGGGCTTCAGAGGCTCCAGAAAATCCACTCCTTTCGCTGCTCAGACCGCAGCTGAGACCGCTGCCAAGGCTGCTATGGAGCATGGCCTGAAATCGGTTGAGGTTTATGTTAAGGGCCCAGGTTCTGGTCGTGAGGCCGCTATTCGTGCGCTGCAGGCCGCAGGTCTGGAAGTTAACATGATTAAGGATGTTACTCCCATTCCTCACAATGGCTGCCGCCCGCCTAAGAGAAGACGTGTATAATTTAAGATAAGCTTTATTTTGACGGTAGGGCCGTCAAAATTGACTGGCTGTGCCAACTGGCATTTGCTTTTCCCCCCAAAGGGGGCTTACAAAAGCAAGGTTAGCCAGTCCCCCGAACTGAATTGGAGGTGCAAGTATTATGGCAAGATATACCGGAGCAGCATGCAGACAGTGCCGTCGTGAGGGCAAGAAGCTCTTTCTGAAAGGCGAGAGATGCTACAGTGACAAGTGTGCGGTAACCCGCAGAGCTACCGTTCCCGGTCAGCATGGCAATTCCCGGAAGAAAGTTTCCGAGTATGGTCTGCAGCTTCGCGCGAAACAGACCGCAAAACATTACTATGGTGTTTTGGAGAGCCAGTTCGCGAAATATTACGAAATGGCTATGAGCAAAGAGGGCGTAACCGGTGAAAACCTGCTCAGAATTCTGGAAAGCCGTCTGGATAACGTTGTTTACAGACTGGGTTTTGCTCTTTCCAGAAAAGAAGCAAGACAGCTTGTTACCCATGGCCATTACACCGTAAATGGCAAGAAGGTAAACATTCCGTCTTACCTGTGTAAGGCTGGCGATGTAATTGCCATCAGCAACAAGAGCAAGGATTCTGACAAAATCAAAGCCATTGTGGAGGCCAACAGTGCCCGTCCGGTTCCCGCCTGGCTGGATCTGGACAGAAACCAGCTCTCCGCTCGCATTGTACAGCTGCCTAACAGAGAAGAGATCGATCTGGATGTTGCAGAGCACCTGATCGTTGAGCTCTACAGCAAGTAATGCTTCTAGTTAAAATCAGCAAGGGAACGCGAATGATAAGGCAGAGAGCCCACTGGGTTCTCTGTCCCTAGAAGGAGGGTTTAATTATGGTAAAGATTATTGAACCAAAGATCGAGACGGTGGAGCTCAAACCCGACGGTTCTTACGGCCGGTTTGTAGCGGAACCGCTGGACAGAGGCTTTGGTACAACCCTGGGCAACAGCCTTCGGCGTGTGCTGCTCTCCTCGCTTCCTGGTGTTGCTGTTCTGTCTGTAAAGATTGATGGAATTCAACACGAGTTCTCGACCATTCCCGGTGTCAAAGAGGATGTTACTGAGATCATCCTGAACATCAAGGGACTGACCGCCAAGCTTTACACCGAAGGCCCCAAAACCGTACGGATTGACGCGGAGGGCGAGTGTGAGGTAACCGCGGGCTCGATCGAGACCGATGCTGAGGTTGAGATTTTGGACCCCAGTATGCATATTGCCACACTGGGCGCAGGTGCCAAGCTCTCGATGGAAATTACCCTGAAAAAAGGTCAGGGCTATGTTTCGGCAGAACGGAACAAACAGACAGAGCTGGAGAAAGCTCCCATCGGCACCATTGCCGTGGATAGCATTTTCACACCTGTTTTAAAGGTAAATTATACAGTGGAAAACACTCGTGTAGAACAGATTACAGACTATGACAAGCTGACTTTGGAGGTTTGGACCGACGGTACCATCTCCGCCAAGGAAGCAGTGAGTCTGGCAGCCAAGATCCTCACTAGACAGCTCAACCACTTCGTTGATCTCTCTGACGAGGTAAGCTCTACCGAAATTCTGGAAAAGAAAGAAGACACCGGTAAAGAGAAGGTTCTTGAGATGACCATTGAAGAGCTTGACCTTTCTGTTCGTGCCTTTAACTGCCTGAAACGGGCAGGTGTCAACACTGTAAACGACCTGATCAACAAATCTCCCGATGAGATGATGAAGGTTCGAAATCTTGGTAAGAAGTCACTTGAAGAGGTAGTAAGCAAACTACAGTCCTTGGGGTTTGACCTTAGCAAGGAAGAAGATTAGTATATTTCCAAAGCACAGGTAAAGGAGTGAATTACCATGCCAGGTACCAGAAAACTCGGCAGAACAACCGATCACAGAATGGCGATGCTTAGAGCGATGGTAACTTATCTGCTGGAAAACGGCAAGATCGAGACCACCGTAACCAGAGCCAAGGAAGTTCGCTCGATGGCCGAGAAAATGATTACTACGGCGAAGTGCGATGACCTACACTCCAAGCGTCAGGTATACTCTTTCATTACAAAAGAGTCTGTGGCTAAGAAGACCATTGATGAGATCGCTCCCAAATACAAGGAGAGAAATGGTGGTTACACCCGGATCATCAAGACTGGTCCCCGCCGCGGTGACGCAGCTGAGATGGCTATCATCGAACTGATCTAACCGAAATATGAAAAAAGGCCCGGAGCTTAAAGCTCCGGGCCTTTTTGCCTGCCAAAGGGCAAAGCAAAGCCGGCAGCCTTTAGAGGTTGCCGGCTTATTTTTACTCGATAGATTTTAAGGATTCCACCATGCTGATCTTCTTTAAGCGAAAGTGGATGAAGATGTTGACCAGCACCGCGAAGAGAAGGGTGAGGGCACCGGATATCCAATAGCTGGGGGTGTAGATCTGCCGGCCGAACATAATCATATCGATCTCAGCCGTCTGCATGACAAACCGATGGAGGAAAATTCCCAGCACCAGCCCGGCAAACATACCCAGCACAGCCAGAATACCGTTTTCCCGGTAGATATAGGCGGAGACCTCCCGGTCATAGAAGCCCAGCACCTTGATGGTGGCGATCTCCCGAATCCGTTCTCCCACATTGATGTTGGTCAGGTTGTAGAGAACCACAAAGGCCAGGGCTCCAGCTGAAGCGATCAGTACAATGATGACATACTGAAGAGCCTGGATCATGTCATAGAACCGGGAGCTGGTCTGATCGATGCCGCTGACATAGAGGACGCCATCCTGGCTGAGGATTTCCTCGGTGAGAGCGGCCTCCCCTGCCTGATTCAGAGCCTCATCGGTAAAGCTGCCCATAAAGCAGTTGTACTCAGGGGAGACGCCAAACACTTGCTCATACCCCTGGGGAGAGAAGTAGATGTAGTGCATAGCGTAGTTTTCAGTGATGGCTCCAATGACCGCCTCATAGACCCGGCCGTCACTGTCCCGCAGGGAGATGGTATCCCCAACTTCTTTATTGAGCAGGATGGCCAGTTTTTCGCTGACAATGGCCCCCTCCTGGGGAATGGTAAGGGCCTCATGGTGGGTCCGGGTACGCAGGGTAACCAGCTGTTGGAACTCTTCTGGAGACTGGGGCACCATCAGATAGGCATTGACCGTCTTGTCGTCAGTAAAGGCGTCGATGGTCTTCTGACGCATCAGTACCTGCTGATCCACCTGAGACATTCCAGTCAGGTAGTTGTCCAGAGTATCAATGGAAGCATTGTCCAGATCCTCCTCCAAGATGGCCAGGAAATCGTAGTGGAACAGCTCGCCAAACTGTTTATCGGCAATGGCGGAAACCGAGTCATACATGCCGAATCCGGTAAGCAGCAGAGCAGTACAGCCCGCAATGCCGATGACTGTCATAAAAATCCGCCGCTTATACCGCAGCAGGTTGCGGATGGTGACCTTTTGAATAAAGCCGATCCGGTTCCAGATAAAAGGCAGACGTTCCAGGAAAACCCGTTTGCCTGCCTTGGGAGCCTTGGGCCGCATCAGGGCGGCAGGATTCTCCGCCAGCTCCTTATAGCAGGCCCCCAGAGCCGCCAGACCGGTACAAAGGATGGCGGCGACGGTGGAGAGAATAGCATAATCCCAACGGAATGGAGTAATCACCGAGGGCAGCTTACACATGATGGAATAGGCGTCGAAGATGACCACAGGGAAGAGACGCATACCCACAGCCAACCCCAGTATGCTGCCCAGTAGGCTGGCGGCGGTGGAGTAGATTAGGAACTTGGATACAATGGCGCTTTTGCCATAGCCCAGGGCCTTGATGGTACCAATCTGGGTACGCTGTTCCTCCACCATACGGGTCATGGTGGTCAGGCTTACCAAGGCGGCTACCAACAGGAAGAAAGCCGGGAACACCTTAGCGATGGCGTCAATCCGGTCGGCGTTGGCCTCGTACTCGGAAAAGCCGGGCAGGTCATCCCGGTCATAGAGATACCAGGTGGGAGGTTCCAGCTCGGCCAGGTCTGCCTCTGCGTCAGCAATTTCCTGGTGGGCGTCGGCAATCTCCTGGTCGGAATCCCGCTTGGCGTCATCAAATTCCTGCTGGGCATCGGCCAGCTTTTGGATGCCGTCAGCAATCTCCCGCCGCCCGTCCTCCAGTTCCTGACGGGCGTCGGCCAGCTCCTGTTCTCCATCGGCCTTTTCGGTGAGGAATTCCTCATAGGCCTCGTTGTAGGCTTTCCAGCCTCTGTCCAGCTCCCGCCGGGCGGCGTTCAGCTCCCGGGAGGCCAGCTGCAGGTCGTAAATGCCATCCTGAATCTGCTGATTGCCTCCCTCGATCTGAGCCGAGAGGGTGGCAATGGCCTCTTCCAGCTGGATCAGCCGTTTGGCATTGTTGAGATAGCTACGCAGCTGGCTGGCCAGAGAGGCCGGCAGGCTAGACAGAATAGCCTCTGTGGTCTCCTCATCAAAGCTGGTGGGATCAGAGATCAACGCCTGTAAGGTGGGATCATCCACCGAGGCCAGCAGCTGCTCTTTGGCCGCTTCCAGGGCGGGGGCGGCAGCGTCATATTGGGCCTGGAGTTCCTCTAGCTTTTTTTGAGCCAGCTCCAACCCGCTTTGGGAATCGCTTATAGTGCCATTGGCTTCCCGTTTGGCCTCCAGATAGGCCAGCTTGCCGGCTACATATTCACTTTCCCCGTCCTCCAGCTCCTTTTTGGCCTCATCCAGTTCCCGCTGGGCGTCGGCAATTTTTTCGTCAAATTCCTTTTGACCGTCAGCCAGTTCCTGTTCTCCGTCCAGCAGTTTTTGTTGGGCGTCGGCCAGTTCCTGGCGGGCGTCATCAATCTTCTTCTGGGCGTCGGCCAGCTCCCGCTGTTGGGTGGCCTCCCCATCGGCCAGCTCGGCTTTGGCGTCGTCCAATTCCTGCTGGGCCTCCTCCAGTATTTCCTGGTACCGCTCCGGCTCCCGCCGCTGAGCCACCAGTTCCAGCTGATCCATCAAATCGGCCACAGCCTGATCATACTCTTCACTGTAGGCAAACTGCTCCTGGGCCCACTGGGACTGGAGATAGACGTCGGTATAGACGTCCAGGGCGAAATCCTCCTGAGGAATCATCATATAGCAGGTGACACTGCCGCTGCCAATGAGACTGGAACCTCTGTCATAGGTGAGATACATGGGGGATTCCACAATGCCTACAATCTCATATGTATCGGTTTTCAGGTAGTCAGAGATGTCCTCGTCGGTGAGATGAAGGGTGACGGTATTTCCGATTTCAAAGCTGTCAGGGGTGTAGATACTTTTTTCCACCACACACTCCCCCGAGCGTTGGGGCATACGTCCCTCAATCAGCCGGGGCTGGTTGAGAAAGTTTGGGTCATCGGCAGACAGGTCCAGGGGCAGGGAGTGGGCTCGGACCACCACGCTCTTTCCACCTGAATCCAGCAAAGCGTCGGCGGAATAGGCCGGCATAACCGCCGAAATTCCATCCACCTGCCGGATGGCTTCCAAATCCTTTTCACTGAACCCCAGGGTGGAAACCAGCCGGATGTCCATCAGCTGGTAATCCTGATAATATTGATGGCCAGTCAGCTTCATGTCGGGACCGGTGGCTTTGATTCCAGTAAAAAAGCCCACGCCCAGCGCCACAATGAGAAAGATGGAGACAAAGCGGTTAAAGGTCCGTTTGATCTCCCGCAGGGTATCTTTTAACAAAGCGTTTTTCATGGTTACCACTCAATTTCTTCCACAGGTGTCGGGGCAGGATTACACAAAATTTCCTGTACTTGGCTGTTTTTCATCCGGATCACCCGGTCGGCCATAGGGGTGATGGCCAGGTTGTGGGTGATGACAATCACCGTCATCCCCATCTGCCGGCAGGTGTCCTGGAGGAGTTTGAGGACCGCCTTGCCAGTGTTGTAGTCCAGGGCACCGGTGGGCTCGTCGCAGAGAAGCAGTTTAGGCCGTTTGGCCAAGGCCCGGGCAATGGCTACCCGCTGCTGCTCGCCGCCGGAGAGCTGAGCGGGGAAGTTGTTGAGCCGCTCCCCCAGCCCCACCTGTCTGAGAACCTGGGCAGCGTCCAGAGGATCTTTACAGATCTGGCTGGCCAGTTCTACATTTTCCTTGGCGGTGAGATTCTGCACCAGATTATAAAACTGAAAGACAAAACCAATGTCATACCGGCGGTAGGAGGTGAGCCGTCGGGGACTGTACCCGCTGATGTCCTCTCCATCCACCAGGATTTTTCCCTCATCGCAGCTGTCCATTCCCCCCAGGATGTTGAGGATGGTGGTTTTACCGGCGCCGGAGGGACCGACCACTACGGCGAATTCGCCCTTTTCAATGGTAAAAGAGACCCCGTCGGCGGCAGTGATGGTCACCTCCCCCATCCGGTAGCGTTTATATACATTTTCTAGTGTAACAAAACTGGACATGACATAAATCCTTCCCAGAGATATGAAATATAGTAAAGACTATTTACTAATTGTAATAGTATCATATCACAAATCCTCTTTACAAGTATGAAGAACCAGTGAACAAAGATTTTTTATTTTGCGGAAAGACAGGGAAAGGATTGCATTTTCTCCAAAAACTGCTACCATAAACAATAAGGGAATTTTATCCATTCAACCAATTACAAGGGGAGGAAACCAGAGATGAAGTACATGGATATGCATTGCGACACCTTGATGGTGTTGGCAGGGCCGGATGCCCCGGGTGATCTGTATGAGAACCAGTTTTCAGTGGATATCCGAAGGATGAAAAATGGAAGCTGTGCCGCACAGTTTTTTGCGGTCTTTATGCTGCCGGAAAAGTCTCCTCGGTGGGAGAAGCTGGGACATATAGGGGATGAGGCCTATATCCAACTGCTCTATCAGACTCTCTTTAACAATATTGAGAAATATGGGGATTCTATTGGTTTTGCCAAAAACCTGGAGGATCTGAAAAAGAATGAGGCAGCGGGAAAGGTTTCAGCCTTTTTAACTTTGGAGGACGGCCGGGCAGTCAATGGGCAGATGGAGAATTTGGAGCGGTATTACCAGATGGGATTCCGGTTGATCTCCCTCACCTGGAACTATGCCAACTGTTTTGGAGCCCCGAATTCAGCGGACCCCATTGTAATGAACACAGGACTCACCGATTTTGGAAAAGAAGCGGTGGTACGGATGAATGAGCTGGGCATGGTGGTAGATGTTTCCCACCTGTCGGATGGAGGCTTTTGGGATGTGTGCAAGCTGAGCCAGAAACCATTTGTAGCCTCTCATTCCAACTGCCGGGCTATCTCACCCCACCGCCGGAACCTTACCGATGAGATGATCCGGGCCCTTGGGGAAAAGGGTGGTGTAGCTGGTATCAATTTTGGCCCGGACTTTTTAAATCCCGACCCATCCAACCGGGAAAGCACCGTCAAACAGATGAGCCAGCACATTCAAAGGATGCGCAATCTGGGAGGCATCGATTGTGTGGGCCTGGGTTCTGACTTCGATGGCATTCGGGGCAATCTGCAAGTCTCTGGTTCTGACAAAATGGGGCTCGTTTTTGACCAGCTCCACTGGGATGGTTTTACCGATGATGAGATCGAAAAGGTGGCCTACAAAAATGTACAGCGAGTTATTGGCGAGGTTATGAAGTAAAAAGCGGCCGGATGGGATTCCCATCCGGCCGCTTTTGGTTGGAAAAGCTCTGACAACGCCAAAACACCGCCACTGCCCAAAAGCAGCGACGGTGCCTTGACCGAAAATCTATGGATAAGTATAAGGAGTAAGCAAAATTGTTTTCCAGCGTTTGCTGGTGTGGAAAAGATTATTGGCATTGTAACGCAGCAAAGAGAAAATTGCAAGAGGGTACCAGAAGAATTTCAAAATCCTACAAAAGATTGGATGGATTCCCCTTTGGAACTGGTAAAAATATATATTAAATTCATAATAAAATATTATTAAATTATATATATTATAATATGATTATATCTTAAGTTGAACAAATATTCAATTTTTATTTTGTGCATGTTTGCTTTTTATCCAGATATATTTTTATTCCAAAAATAGTTTGCTCCGTTTTATGCACAAGAAATCCGGGGGTGAGCTGCAAAAATAGAAATATTTAGATACCAATCAAAATAAATTGACAGTAGGCGCAAAATAGTGTATTCTTTATTTAGAAAGTTATCTAAATAAAAGAGAAGAGGGGCGGTTGTATGGGATTTCAGCACACATTTAAGGCGCTTTCCGACCCGACCCGAAGAGCCATTTTGGATCTGCTCAAAGATGGCTCGATGACAGCGGGGGAGATTGCCGCCCACTTTGATATGACTGCGGCCACCATTTCCCATCATCTGTCGGTATTGCGGCAGGCGGGACTGATTGTGGACGACAAGGTGGGCAAGTATATCCACTACGAGCTGAATATGTCGGTGGTGGATGAAATTCTGGGCTGGGTTACAGCCCTGCGAGGAGGCTCTCACTATGAAGAATAGCAGAGTGAAAACCATTGTATACTGGGCGCTGGCTCTGGCACCGGTTTTGCTGACCGGGCTGGTCTATGGCAATTTGCCAGACCAGATTCCCCTTCACTGGGGGATTGACGGCCAGGTGAGCTATGGCTCCAAGTGGCAGCTGTGGATGGTCAGCGGTATGTCCCCACTGTTTGGGGCGCTGTTTTTGCTGCTGCCCAAAATTGACCCACGCACCCAAAACTACAAAAAGTTCCAGGGGGTTTACGACAGCTTTTGCTATGTAATGTTTGTATTCCTGCTGGCCATGACTGGGGTGGTGATCTCCGAGACCTTCTACCCGGGCCGGATCTCGGTGGGAATAGCAGTCACTGTGATGATTGGATTGCTGTTTATCTTTTTTGGAAATATGATGCACAAGATGAAAAGCAACTACTTTATGGGGATTAAAACCCCATGGACTCTCTCGGACACCACTGTCTGGAACAAGACCCACCGGCTGGCGGGCAAACTGTGGTTTGCCGGCGGCCTGGCCATTGCGGCCGGCGCGTTTTTCATCAAAGAGGACAGTCTCCTCTTTGGGCTGATGATGACCATTATCTTTGTGGTATCTGTAATTCCTGTTGTGTGCTCCTACCTTTGGTACCGGCAGCTCCATCCCAAAGGGGAGTAATTCCCAACAAAAAGAAAGCACCTGTTACCGTTTTTGGGGTAGCGGGTGCTTTTGTGTTTGTCAGATCATCTGATGGGGCTTAAAGGCTCTTTCCATCCAGTTGGGTCCGGGCAAGATCCAGCAGAATATCACGCCGGTTGGGCTGCCGCTCCGAGAGAACTTCCTCCAACAGAAAGGCCAGCAGCTCCCCCACCGCCGGGCCAGGGGGACAGCCCAGGGCCAGCAGGTCCCGCCCAGTGACAGCCAGGTCCTTGCGGGAAAAGCAGAGCCCCTCCGCCAGTACCTCTTCCAGCAGTTCTCTCAGCCGGGCCACTTCCTCCTGCCCTTGGGGGGAGGGGGCGCTGGCCCCCAGGTCGGCCTGGCGCACCGCCAGCAGCCGCCGGAAGTTCTCCTCCCCCAGCCGGTTGAGCCAACGGCGTACCACCGGCCGGGTGGGAGGGATCTGGGCCATGTGCCATTGGATGAGGGTGGTGATCTGATGGATGGCTTCCTGTTCCCACCGCAGCCGGGTGAGAATTGTTTCAGCCATGGCGGCGCTCACCTGGGCGTGGCCGTAAAAATGGCCGGTTCCCTGTTCATCCAGGGTAAAACAAGGGGGCTTGCCAATGTCGTGAAACAGCAGGGCCTCCCTTACAATGGAATCCTTAGGGGCCAGCTGGATGGCTTGGCAGGTGTGCCCCCACACATCCCACAGATGGTGGGGGTTGTGCTGATCCAGCCCCACCATGGGGAGAATCTCCGGGAGGAACACCCCTAAAATGGGGGCGGCCCTCTCCAAAATCTCTCCGGTGCTCTCCCCAAGGAGCAGTTTGCGCAGCTCGGCGGAAATCCGTTCCCGGGCCACCCGGTCCAACAGCTGCCGGCAGTCCATCATGGCCTGCCAAGTGGCCGGTTCTACCCGCAGGTTTAAGGTGGCGGCGAACCGCAGTCCCCGCAGAATCCGCAAGGCGTCCTCTTCAAACCGCCGGGTCGGTTCCCCCACACAGCGAAGGATTCTATCCTCCAGGTCTTTTTGACCTCCATACAGGTCCACCAGCCCCAGCCTGGGGTTCCAGGCCAGGGCGTTGACAGTAAAGTCCCGCCGGGCCAGGTCCTCCTCCAACCGGGAGGTAAAGGTGACACCATCCGGGTGGCGGCCATCGGTGTAACTGCCGTCGATCCGGTAGGTGGTGATCTCCAGGGGATGGCCTTCCACAAGGACGGTGACGGTGCCATGGCGCAGGCCGGTGGGAATCACCGGCAGAGAGGCAAAGACCTGAATGGTCTGCTGGGGCAGTGCTGAGGTGGCAATGTCCCAGTCCTGTGGGGTCTCCCCCCGCAGGCTGTCCCGGACACAGCCGCCTACCAGACAGGCCTCATATCCTGCCGCCTCCAGCCGGGAGAGGGCATCGGTCACATAGCCAGGCGGGGAAAGCAAGCAGCCGGCCACCTAGGGCACCTGCCTTTCATCTAAGGGGGAGAGGCCCTCCACCGCCTGGGAGAGCACCTGCCCAATTCCCTGGGAAAACAGCAGGGTGGCCTGGGTGTCAGCGGGGGTGGGGCTTTTGTTGATGACCACCAGCCGGTCCCCCTGATAGAGGTGGATCAGTCCTGCCGCTGGATAGACCGCCAGGGAGGTGCCCCCGATAATCAGCAGGTCCGCCTGCTGGATGTCCCGGCTGGCCATTTCCAGGGTGTAGCTGTCCAGCCCCTCCTCATAGAGAACCACATCCGGTTTGATGACCCCGCCGCAGTCACAGGTGGGAATCCCAGTGGTGTGGAGGATATACTGGGCGTCATATTCCTTGTGGCAGCGCTGGCAGTAGTTGCGGTGGACCGAGCCATGGAGCTCCCAAACCCGTTTGCTGCCTGCCAGCTGGTGGAGGCCGTCGATGTTCTGGGTCACCACCGAACGCAGCCGTCCCAGGGCTTCCAGCCGTGCCAGAGCCAGGTGGGCCGGGCCGGGCTTGGCGTTCAAAAAGAGCATTTTACTCCGGTAAAAATCATAGAACTGGGCGGTGTGGGCCTCATAAAAGCTGTGGCTCAGCATCACCTCAGGGGGATAGTCGTACTTTTGATGGTAGAGCCCATCCACACTGCGAAAGTCAGGGATCCCGCTTTCGGTGGAGACCCCGGCCCCGCCAAAAAAGACGACCGAGCGGCTCTCTTCCAGCATCTGATGGAACTGGGCAATTTTTTGATCCATAGAGGTTTCCTCCTTATAAAGCGGCCCCGGCCTGATGGCCGGGGCCAGGGTTTTGACTTAGAACTCCCGGTTGCTGAGCAGCCGGCCGGCAATGGCAGCGGTCTGAACTCCGCCCTCCATGGCGATCTGGCCGTTGACAATGACAGTATCAAACCCCTGGGAGTACTGCTGGGGGTTGGCCACTGTCGCTTTTTCCGCGATGGTTTGGGGGTCAAAGATGGTGATGTCGGCATAGTAGCCCTCTTTCAGCATGCCCCGTTTTACCAGTCCCAACCGTTTGGCAGGCAGAGCAGTGAATTTCCGCACCGCTTCCCCAAAGGTGATGCGCTTTTCGTTCTTGGCGTATTTTTCCAGAACCCGGGCATGGGTGCCGTAGGCTCTGGGATGAGCCTTTACCTGGCCCAGCAGGCCATCGGTGGCCAGGCTCATGCTGTCCGAGCCGATCATAGAATCGGGGTGGCTGAGAATGGTGGCAACATCCCGGTCGTCCATAGAATCAATGATAATCTGAATCCGGCTATTGCTGGCGATCAGCATGGTAAATACTGCCTCAAACAGGTCGGTACCCATCTCCTGGGCGATCTGGGCAATGGTTTTGCCCTCCCAATCCCGGTGTCCCTGGGCCAGAACCGAAATGACCGAGACATTCTCCCCCCAGTTTTTCATGGTGGGAATAAAGTTCTGCCAGCCTGGCAGGCCAAATTCCATGTCGTGGCGAATCCGCTGGCGCAGCTCCGGCTGACCCAGCCGCTGAATCATGTTGGCCACGCCTCCCTCAAATGCCCAGGGCGGCATGAGAGCGCCCAGAGAGGTCATGCCGGAGGTGTAGGGATAGAGGTCAAAGGTGACGTCCACGCCCTCCTGCCGGGCTTTCTCAATCCGTTCCAGCAGCTGGTCGGCATGTCCCACATGGGAGGCGGTCACCTTCAGATGGGAAATGTGCAGGGGCGCCCCTGACCGGCGAGCCACTTCCAGGGCCTCGTCAAAGGCCTCAAAAACCTTGTCTGCCTCACTGCGCATATGGGTGACATAAAAGCCTCCATGGATGGCCAGTTCCTTACAAAGCTGACTCATCTCATCCCGGTCGGTGTATTCCCCGGGCAGGTAGATAAGGCCGGAGGAGAGGCCGACAGCGCCCGCTTCCAGGGCAGCGGCTACCTCCCGGCGCATATTGGCAATTTGCTCCGGTGTGGCCTTGCCTTTGGCAAAGCCCATCTCGTGAATCCGGATAGCCCCCTGGGCCAGCAAAGGCACGGTGTTTACCGCTGCCGGATGGCTGCGGATATAGTCCAGGTATTCCTGATAGGTGTTCCAGTGGAGCTCAAATTTCCCCGGAATACTGCCAGCAATCCGGGTACCCAGATAGTCGATGAGCAGCTGGCGGGTATTTTCTGATACCGGTGCCACACCAATGCCACAGTTTCCCACCACGTCGGTGGTCACTCCATCGTGAATCCGGCTGCAGGCCCGGGAATCGGTGAGCAGGGAGAGATCCGAGTGGGTATGCATGTCAATAAAACCAGGACAGACCATTTTACCGGTGGCATCAATGGTTTTGCCAGCGGGGGTGTCAGCCAGGTTGCCTATGGCAACAATTTTGTCTCCCTGTATGCCCAGGTCGGCGGCGTACCCCTCCCGGGTTTCCCCATCCAGAATGGTGCCCCCTATGATTTTTATATCCAACATAAAACAGTCCTCCTTTTTCTCTCCGCCGGGGCGTCCGCCGGAGTCTTTTTCTTACTATCATTTTAAACGGTCACAGGGACAGTTGCAAGTTTTTTTATTGGCAGGGATGAGAAGGTGCACCTCTTTTCCTGTGTGACGGGCATAGGCCACAGTGTAGGCGGTTCCCCCCTGGGGACGGGTGCAGTAAGCCACACAAAGGGCAGCGCCGTCCACCAGTGCCCGGTTGCGCCGCTGCATGCACCCGGCATAATAGCGGGGAGAGAGAACAGTGACCTGATCGGCCTGTGTTTTTATAAAGTTGTACAGGGCAGTATCTTCTGCCGGCCAGGCTTTGGTCTGCTGGGCACAGGGGAGAATCAAAGCCAAACGGACAGCAGGGTGCCGCTCCCGCAAGGCCAGAACAGCCTGGGCTGCCAGAGTGTCAAAACCCCGGGCCCCGCCACAGAGATAGGTTTGAAACCCCCGGTCAAACAGATTTTCCAGCAAAGGGGGCAGGGCCTGTCTCAGCCAGAGTTCATCCTCCGGTGGAATTGTCCGATGGCCGGTAAAACAGCAGGAATATAATTTCATTCAAACACCTCATATAAAATATATCGTATATTATAACAAAAATACGGAATATAAGATATATCTTACACGAAATATCTGACGAAAAGATAGTCTTAATGCAAGAAATATCTTATATCGAGAGGTGTCTTATGGATACAAGGGAGGCAGTGGCCCGCCGTATTGAGGAACTTTGTAAGGAAAGAGGACTGACCGTGAATGGGCTGGCCAATCTGGCTGGACTACCTCCCATGACGGTGTACAGCATGCTGAACGGTAAAAGTCAAAACCCTGGCATTGTCACCATCAAAAAGCTCTGCGATGGGTTTGGTATCACTCTGGGAGAGTTTTTTGACACCGAGCTGTTTGATACATTGGAACAGGAACTGAAATAAAAAAAGCCCCCTCGCCTGAGGGGGCTCTTTTTATTGTGGGGTTAGCTGAGTTTGAATTCGGTCCAGATGTCGTTGTAGAGGCTGGCGGTTTCGCCTACGTCCTTAATCATCTCGGCGTTTTCAATGATATCGTTGGAGATGATGAGGGCGGGGTTGAGCTCATACTCCTCGGCGGCAGCGGCCGAGTTGCAGTTGATGTAGAGGGTCTGCTCAGAAATTCTGGCAGAGCGTTCTCCATCCAGGATAAAGTCCAGGAAGGCGAAAGCGTTGTCAGGATGGGGGGCGTTGACCGGCACGAAGCAGGCGTCAATGCCAAAGCCCAGTCCCTCCTTGGGGTAAACCACCTTCAGGTCTGGGTTGGCCTGGAGAGCGGTTACCACCTGGGAGGTGAACATATAGCCCACAGCGGTCTCCCCGCTGATCATCAGGATGTGGGGGGTGTTGTAATCCAGGGCCCGGATGTTGGGCTTGAGGGTCATCAGCTTTTCCTTGGCCTGCTCCAGAATCTCAGGATCGGTGGTGTTGAGGCTCTCCCCCATGGTTTTCAGGGTGAGGCCGATGACGTTGCGGGCGTCGTCCATTACTACAACCGAGTCAGCCAGGGCAGGGTTCCACAGGTCCTCATAGCCAGTGATCTCAAAGTCTACCATTTCAGGGTTGTAGACAATGAGAGGAATACCGGCGGCATAGGGGACGGTGTACTTGTTCTCAGGGTCATAGTACTGGTTCTGGAAGCCGGAGGCGATGTTGACAAAGTTGGGAATCTTGCTGGTGTCCAGCTCTTTGAGGAGCCCCTCATTCCGGGCGATGTCGATGATGTAGTCGCTGGCCAGGACAATATCGTAGTCGCCGCCCTGGGCCGCCTGGAGCTTCATAAGCATCTCATCGTTGGACTCAAAGGGTACAAAGTTGACCTCAATACCAGTGGCCTCGGTGAATTCCGCCAGAATGTCATCGGGGAAGTACCCAGCCCAAGTAAAGATGTTGAGCACCTTTTCCTCACCCTGGGTTTCCGACTGGGAACCAGAGGAGCTGGAATTGGAGGTGCTGCACCCTGCCAGAGCGGTGACCATGGCCACAGTCAGAGCCAGGGAAAGCAGTTTTTTACACAGTGACATGAAGAACACGTCCTTTCCTGATTTGTTAGAATCTATTGTTGAGCCTTACGGCTGGCGCGCAGCAGTCGCAGCAGGGCAGCTCCCAGGAAGACAACTCCCAACATAATGGTACACAGGGCGTTGATTTCCGGGGTCACCCCCATTTTCAGCATGGAGTAGATGTGCAGGGGCAGGGTGGTCACCTGAGGCCCGGTGGCGAAAAAGCTGATGACCACATCATCCATGCTCATGGCAAAGGCCAGCAGGGTCCCTGAGGCCACCGCCGGGAAGATCATGGGCAGGGTGATGTCCCAGAACATCCGGGTCCGGCTGGCCCCCAAATCCAGGGCGGCTTCCCCAATAGAGGGGTCCAGTCCCGCCAGCCGGGCTTTGACATTGAGGTAGATATAGGGAATACAGAAAGCGGTGTGGGCAATGACCAAAGTCACCATGCCAAAGGGAATTTGCAGATAGGTGAAAAAGGCCAGATAGGCCATGCCCAGGATGATTTCGGGAATCATAATGGGGATGATGGAGACGTTTTCCAACAGTCCTTTGGTCTTAAAGTGGCTCTGGCTCATGCCAATGGCTCCCACTGTACCCAGCACAGCGGCGGCGCCGCTGCTGAGCACCGCCAGTTTTACACTGTTCCAAAAGGCCTGGCCAATGACCCGGTTGGTCATCAGTTTCCGGTACCAGTCCAGGGTGAAGCCCTCCCACTGGAAGAGTTTGGTGTCGTTAAAGGAGTAGATTACCACTACCAGGATGGGCAGGTACATAATGGCCAGCAGTACCGCCACATAGAGCCGGGGCAGCCATTTTCCAAGTTTCTTCATTACAAGAGCCCCTCCAAACTTTTATCTCCCGCCAGCCGTTTGTACAGGGCGATCATACCCATGGAGAGTATCATCATCACCATGCTCAAAGCGGCGCCGGTGGGCCAGTCCCGGGCGGTGAGCAGCTCGTTTCTAATCAGGTTGCCCAGAAGCACCGTCTTGGCTCCCCCCATCAGGTCGGAGATGAAGAACAGTCCCACCGAGGGCACAAAGACCAGGACACAGCCCGCCATAATGCCGGGGGCGGTCTGGGGCAGGGTGACGGTGAAGAAAGCCCGCCAGGCGGATGCCCCCAGATCCCGGGCGGCCTCTACCAAAGACCAGTCCATCTTTTCCACCGAACTGTAGATGGAGAGGATCATAAAGGGGATCAGGGCATAAATCATGCCGATGAGCACCGAGCCAAAAGTATAGAGCATTTTGAGAGGCTGGTCAATGAGCCCCAGGGAGAGAAACAGGTTGTTGAGCACCCCCTGGCTGCGCAGCAGGATCATCCAGCCGTAGATACGCACCAGCGAGTTGGTCCAGAAGGGCACCACCAGCAGCATCAGCACCGCCGACCGGGCCCGACGGGGCAGCTTGGCGGTAAAGTAGGCAAAGGGGTATCCCAGCAGCAGGGTAAACAGGGTGGTCAGAAGAGCCACCCACATGCTCTGAGCAAACACCTTTAAATAGGTGGGGCTGAGGATTTTCTGGTAGCTGTCCAGGGTGAACTGGGCCACCACCCCCCAGGTGGCCGACCGCTTCATAAAGCTCATCCACAGGATATACAGCAGGGGGATGGCCACAAAGACCAGGGTCCAGAGAAGCATGGGCAGAGCCCCCAGAGAGAGGGCCTTCCCCGAGGATTTACGCTTTTTCACCGGGCTCCCTCCTCTCCACAATGGCGGAACAGGCCGGGTCCCACTGGATGTGGACCTGGGTGCCCACCGCCACCCGCTCGTCGCTGCCGCCCATGCCGCTGACGGTCAGTTCCTGGCCGTCGGGCAGCAGCAGGGTGGTCCGCAGCATGCCGCCGGTGTAGGTGTGGGCTTTCACTGTCCCCGAAAGATCGAAGCCATAGCGGGTATCCTTGCCGTATTTGACCCGCTCGGTGCGCACCGAAAGGGTGAGCAGTTCTCCCGGCTGAGCCTGGCCCTTTGCCTTGATGGTGCCGCCGGCGTACCGGAGGGTCAGCAGACCATCCGGGTCCTGATCCAGCACCTGGGCCTCCACCATATTGCTCTGGCCGATAAACTGGGCGGCAAACCGGGTGATGGGCCGCTCATAGATGTCATCGGGGGTTCCCAACTGTTCCAGCCGCCCGTTGTGGAGAATTCCAATCCGGTCGCTCATGTTGAGAGCTTCCTCCTGGTCGTGGGTGATGTAGACAAAGGTGATGCCCAGACGCTTTTGCAGGCTCTTGAGCTCAGTCTGCATCTGCCGGCGCAGCTGTAAATCCAAGGCTCCCAAGGGCTCGTCCAGAAGCAGCACCGCTGGCTGACAGACCAGAGCCCGGGCAATGGCTACCCGCTGCCGCTGGCCTCCCGAAAGCTGGGAGGGCATCCGCTGGCCAAAACCGGCCAGCTGGACCAGTTCCAGCATCTCCTCCACCCGCCGGTGGGCCTCCTCTTTGGGTACCTTCCGCAGCCGCAGCCCATAGGAGATGTTGCGCTCCACATTCATATGGGGGAAGAGGGCGTAGTTCTGAAACACCGTGTTGACTTCCCGCCGGTTGGGTTCCCAGTCGGTCACATCCTGGCCGTTTAACAGAATCCGGCCCTCATCCGGGTGTTCCAGTCCGGCGATGATCCGCAGCAGGGTGGTTTTGCCGCAGCCCGAGGGTCCCAGCAGGGTGAGAAACTCCCCCCGCCGTACATCAATGGATACCCCATCCAGGGCTTTGACGGTATCAAATTGTTTGTGAATTCCTTCAATGGATAAAATGGTATCTTCCATATAGCTGTCATTCCTCTGTGTTGGCTCTGTTTGATCTGTGGGCAAAAACTCAGCCAAACAGGGTCTCTTTGGTTTGGGGGTTTACATCTTCCAGAAAACAGCGCACCATGGACGCCTTTTCCGGGTCGATCCGGTACATGGTCCAGGCTCCCTCCCGCCGGGAGGTGATCAGACCGGATTCGCTGAGAATTTTAATGTGGTAGGAAAGGGTGGGCTGGGTGATGGCGAAATGCTTGAGCATCTGGCAGGTACACATCTCCTGCTGGCAGAGCAGCTCCACTATCTTAATGCGGGTTTCATCAGACAGGGCCCGGAAGACCGCCACATATTGGGGATAGGTAAATCGCACCGCGGATTCCTCCAAAAACAGGATTAGAATATTGATAAACTTCTATCTTTTCCCTATTATAGGCAGGTGATAGAAGATTGTCAATATGTTTTTTCTAGAAGCTGGATGGGTTTGTCATTTGGCGGTGGGTGTGGTATACTGGGGCTGATACAAACAGATGTTCATGGAGGAAAACAGATGGAACCCTTACTGCTGAAAATTCTCATAGGACTGACAGTCATTCTGATCCTGATGGTAATTGCCCTGTGGATACAGGTGGGCAGAAGTTCCCGGGGCCGGGAAGCGGAGGAGATCCGCCAGCTGCGCCGGGATCTGGAAGAGCAGCAGCGGCTGCTGCGGCAGGAGCTGAGCCAGACAGCCCTCCAGGGGGTGCAGAGCACCATGCTCACCCACTATGGCCAGCTGGAAAAACGCCTCACTGGTTTCGCCATGGAAAATGAGCAGAAGCTGGAACAGATCCGCCTGACCATTGAGCGTCGGCTCTCCCGGATCCAGGAGGAAAACCAGCAGAAGCTCAGCCAGATGGAACAGCTGGTGGAGGAAAAGCTCCAAAAGAGCCTGGAGGAGCGGATGACCCGGTCCTTCCAGCTGGTGAACGACCGGCTGGAACAGGTGTACAAGGGGCTGGGAGAGATGCAGAACCTGGCGGTGGGAGTAGGAGACCTGAAAAAGATCCTCTCCAATGTAAAGAGCCGGGGAATTCTGGGAGAGGTGCAGCTGGGGGCCATACTGGAAGAAATCCTGGCCCCAGAACAGTATGAGACCAATGTGATCACCCGCCGGGGCAGCAAAAACTATGTGGAGTACGCGGTGAAGCTGCCTACCCAGGAGGGGACGCCGGTCTACCTGCCTATCGACGCCAAATTCCCGGCAGACGCCTACCACAGTTTGCTGGACGCCTATGACAGCGGTTCCTCCGAGGCGGTGGCGGCGGCAGCCGCCCAGCTGACCAGCCGGATTCGTCAGTTTGCCAAGGATGTCCGGGACAAGTATCTGGACCCGCCCTACACCACCGAGTTTGCCATTTTGTTTCTGCCCTTTGAGGGGCTTTACGCCGAGGCGGTCAACCGGGGGCTGGTGGAGGTGCTCCAGCGGGACTACCGGGTGAACCTGGCCGGACCCAGTACCATGGCGGCGCTGCTCAACAGTTTGCAGATGGGCTTTCGCACCTTTGCCATCCAGAAGCGCAGCAGCGAGGTGTGGGAGGTACTGGGGGCGGTCAAGACCGAGTTTGGCCGGTTTGCCCAGGCTTTGGAGCTGACCCAGCAGCGGCTGGAACAGGCGGGCAGCGAACTGGACAAGCTGGTGGGGGTACGTACCCGGCAGATGCAGCGGAAGCTCAAGGAGGTTACCAGCCTGCCGGACAGCCGGTCGGCAGCCCTCTTTGCCCAGATGGACGGCGCCCCCGACCGGGGAGAGGAGTCCTCCCAGGGGGAAGCAGGAGAGTTTTGACAAGGATTGCCTGAGATTTTTGGCGGTTCAGCGGCTTAAATTTTTCGCCATTCATGTTATAATCAAGGTATTGGAAAGGGGATGGATTATGAAGCTGATTTCGTGGAATGTCAATGGCCTGCGGGCCTGTCTGGGCAAGGGGTTTTTGGACTTTTTCACCCAGGTGGACGCGGACATTTTTTGTGTACAGGAGACTAAGATGCAGCAGGGCCAGGCCCAGCTGCCTTTGGAGGGATATGAGGAATACTGGAACAGCGCGGTGAAAAAGGGATACTCAGGTACGGCGGTCTTTACCCGGATTTCGCCCCTGGCGGTGACCTATGGCATCGGCATTGAGCGCCACGACCAGGAGGGCCGGGTGATCACCCTGGAATTTCCCCAGTTTTATCTGGTCAATGTTTACACCCCCAACGCCCAGCGGGAGCTGGAGCGGCTGAGCTACCGGATGGAGTGGGAGGATGACTTTCAGGCCTATCTCCACCGGCTGGATGAGAAAAAACCGGTGATCGTCTGCGGGGACCTGAACGTGGCCCACCAGGAGATCGACCTGAAAAATTACAAGACCAACCGGGGCAACGCCGGCTTTACCGATGAGGAGCGGGGCAAAATGACCCAGCTGCTCTCCTCCGGCTTCACCGACAGCTTTCGGTACTTTTACCCCGATTTGGAGGGGGGATACAGCTGGTGGTCCTACATGTTCCAGGCCCGGGCCAAAAACGCCGGGTGGAGAATCGACTACTTTCTGGTGTCTGACCGGCTGCGGCCCCTGCTGACCGACAGCAAGATCCACACCCAGGTACTGGGCAGCGACCACTGTCCCGTTGAGCTTACTTTGGATTGGAACAGGGGGGAAAGCCATGAGTGAGGCCATCCGGCCGGGAAGATACCGGCATTTTAAAGGGAAGGAGTACCAGGTGCTCTACACCGCCCGCCACTCGGAGACCTTGGAGGAGTATGTGGTCTACCAGGCTCTCTATGGAGAGCGGGGGATCTGGGTGCGTCCCGCCAGTATGTGGAATGAACTGGTGGAGCGGGACGGGGAGACCTGCCGGCGGTTCACCTATCTGGGGGAGGAGTAGCTCTGCTTTTTTTGGGAAGTGAACCAGTTTTAGGCAAACTGTCTGATAAAAGAGGCAAATTTCCCATAAATGCTACAAAATGTTTGGGGCCCTCTCCCCGATAATTAGAGGGAATATCAATTGTCAGAAAGAAGAACAGTGTGCTATAATGCTGTTATTGTTAAATAAATAACGAGAGTAGCGTCACTTTTTTCATCTTACAGAGAAAGAAGGAGAAATCTATGGAAATCTATGTATGTATCGGAAGTTCCTGCCACCTGAAAGGCTCCTATGACATTATTCAGCTGATGAAAGAGAAAATTGCTGAATGTAATCTGGAGGACAAGGTGACCCTGAAAGCTACTTTCTGTCTGGGCTGCTGTACCGATGGGGTTTCCATCAAGGTGGATGACCAGATCATTACCGGTGTCTCCACCGAGAACTTTGACGAAATCTTTAAGCGTTATGTTCTGCAAGAGGTAGAAGCATGAGCCCCATTCTGCAGCTGAAAAAATCCAACTGTAAAAACTGCTATAAATGTATCCGGGCCTGTCCAGTGAAATCCATCCGGTTTATCGGCCATCAGGCCCATATCATCCCCGATGAGTGTATCCTCTGCGGCATGTGCTTTGTGGTCTGTCCCCAGAACGCCAAACAGGTTCGCAATGACCTGGCCCGGGCCAAGGAGCTCATCGCTTCTGGCCGGCCAGTGGTGGTCAGCATGGCCCCCTCCTTTATTGCCGACTTTGAGGTGGACAGCTTTGCCCAGATGGATCAGGCCTTGCGGCAGCTGGGTTTCCACCATGGGGAGGAGACCGCCATCGGCGCCCATCTGGTGAAAACCCAGTATGAGGAGATGGTGGCCCGGAGGGAACTGCCGGTGATTATCTCTTCCTGTTGTCACAGCGTCAACCTGCTCATTGAAAAATATTTCCCTCGGGCCCTGCCTTTTCTGGCTCCGGTGCTCTCTCCTATGCTGGCCCACGCCAAGCTGATCAAGGAGCAGATGCCCGACGCGGCGGTGGTCTTTATCGGCCCCTGTGTCTCCAAAAAGGATGAGGGAGAGAAGAGCGGCGGCCTGGTGGACTGCGTGCTGACCTTTGACGGTCTGCGGGAGTGGTTGGCGGAGGAATCCATCCAGCTGGATCAGATCCAGGTAGCTGATGATTCCCAGCGGCGTTCCCGGTTTTTCCCAACCCGGGGTGGAATCCTGCGCTCCATGGACCAGGAGACCGGTACTGGTTACCGGTACTTTGCGGTGGATGGGGCCGAGGAGTGTATCGCCGCCTTAAAAGAGGTGGAGTCAGGCACCCTGACAAACTGCTTTATTGAGATGAGTATCTGCAAGGGAAGCTGTATCGGCGGACCGGTCACCCAAAAATATCGCAGCCAGCCTATGCGCTGTAACGGGAAGGTGGAGGCCTATGCCGGCCACACCAAAGAGGACTTTGTGGTGGCGCAGCCCCCCGCTCTGGAAAAAACCATGCCCTATCTGGGTGTGAACCGCCAGCGGCCGGGTGAGTGGCAGATCCGGGAGGTTCTGGCCAAAATGGGCAAGACCCTGCCGGAGCACGAGCTCAACTGCGGCAGCTGTGGCTATCCCACCTGTCGGGAGAAGGCCATCGCCGTCTGCGAGGGGAAAGCGGATCTGACCATGTGTTTGCCTTTCCTGCTGGCCCGGGCCGAGTCCTTCTCCGACACCATTATTAACAACACCCCCAACGCCATCATTGTGATGGATGAGCGGCTGGAAATTCAGCAGCTCAACCGGGCGGCCTGTCAGCTGTTGGGTATCCGGGATGCCCGGAGCGCCATTGGCAATCCCATTGTCAACTTCCTGGGGCCCATCGAGTATCTCCAGGTGATGGACAAGGAAGAGGGCAGCAGCTTTTCCAAGCACTATCTGCCTGAGTATGACAAATATGTGGAGGAATCCATTGTATTTGATAAAGATTACCATGTAGTGATCAGTATTATGCGGGATATTACCCAACAGGAAAAGAAAAATGAGGAACTGGCTCAGCTGCGGCTGAAAACAGTGGAGGTTACCGACCGGGTTATCGATAAACAGATGCGAGTAGCTCAGGAGATCGCCTCCCTGTTGGGTGAGACCACAGCCGAAACCAAGATCGCCTTGACCAAACTAAAAGATACCCTGCAAAAACAGGAGATATGAGAGAAAGGAGGACAGAATGAACAGCTTAACAACCGAAGTGGGCTATGTAAGCCTCAATAAAGTGGGGGAACAGCTCTGCGGCGACCGGGTAGAGATGGTAGAATATGAGGACAGTCTCACCTTGGTGTTGGCCGATGGGTTGGGCAGCGGCGTAAAAGCCAATATTCTGTCCACTCTCACCTCCAAAATTATCGCTACCATGATGGCAAACGGCATGCCGGTGGAGGAATGTGTGAAAACTATTGCCAACACTTTGCCGGTGTGCAGCCAGAGGAAGGTGGCCTATTCTACCTTCTCTATTATTCAGGTCAACAACAATCAGGAGGCCACCCTGATCCAATTTGACAATCCTATGATTATTCTGCTGCGGGATGGGGTCCATCTGGACTACCCCTCCACACAACAGATCATCGATGGCAAGAAAATTGCCATTTCCACCATTAAAGTACAGCCGGGGGATCTCTTCGTAGTGATGAGTGACGGCGCTCTCTTTGCGGGAATAGGCCTCTCCTTTAACTATGGATGGCAGCGGGACAACATTATCGACTACCTGGAAGCCCGCTATCTCCCTGAAATGTCAGCGAAAATGGCTGCTACCATTATCGCCGAAGAGTGTGACGAACTGTATAACCATCAACCAGGAGATGACACCACTGTGGCGGCGGTGCGGATTCGCAAGCGGCAGACGGTGAACCTGATGATCGGTCCCCCTGAGCACAAAGAGGACGACCAGAAGATGTTGGACCTCTATTTTTCCCAGGAGGGCAAACGGATTGTGTGTGGCGGCACCACCTCCACTATGGTGGGCCGGTATCTGAACAAGCCGGTGATCACCTCGCTGGATTATCACGACCCCAAAATCCCCCCCACCGGTACCCTGGAAGGGGTAGATCTGGTGACTGAGGGGGTTATCACCATCAGCCGGGTGTTGGAATACGCCCAGTCCTATCTCAGCGGAGAGGACCTTTCCGCCGATTGGAACAACCGGAAGGATGGGGCTTCTCTCATTGCCCAACAGCTTTTTGAAACTGCCACCGATGTCAATTTCTTTGTGGGGCGGGCCATGAATCCGGCCCATCAAAATCCCAGCCTGCCTATTAATATGGCGGTTAAAATGCGGCTGATTGAAGAGCTCTCTCAGGCATTGCGTCAGATGGGCAAACAGGTGCGGGTCACCTATTTTTAAAAGAAAACAACGCCACACCGGCGTGTTCATAGAATTGCCAGGCCAAAAAGGGAAAGGAAAGTTATCGTTATGATGCAGGACCATTTATTTGATACCAAAGTACAGCTGTTAAAATATAAAGTATTGCGCTCGGTTGCCAAACACGCGTTTGAAGGCACCCTGGACAGCTGTTATTATGACATTCCCCTGGAAATTGTACCAGGAAAAGAAGCCACCATGCGCTGCTGTATTTACAAGGAGCGGGCCATTGTTGGGGAGCGGATTAAGCTGGCTATGGGTGGTCATCCTGAAAACCCCAACATCATTGAGGTGCTGGACATCGCCTGTGACGAGTGCCCTGTAAGCAGCTATATGGTGTCCGATGCCTGCCGGGGCTGTATCGCCCACCGGTGTGAAAGCGTCTGCCCCCGGGGCGCCATCACCTTCGACAATCACAAGGCCCATATTGACGACTCCAAGTGTATCGAGTGCGGCCGCTGTGCCTCGGTTTGCCCCTACAGTGCCATTTCGGCTCACAAGCGTCCCTGTCAGATCGCCTGTAAAATTAAGGCCATTGATATGGATGAAAATAGAAAGGCGGTTATCAACAACGACAAGTGTATCAGCTGTGGTGCCTGTGCCTATCAGTGCCCCTTTGGTGCCATCACCGACAAGTCCTTTATCCTGGACGCCATCAAACTGATTCAGGGCAGTGACGGTAATAAGAAATACCATGTATATGCCGCGGTGGCTCCCTCTATTTCCAGCCAGTTCAGCTACGCTACCCTGGGTCAGGTAATCACCGGCCTTAAGGAACTGGGCTTCCACGATGTGGTGGAAGTAGCTTTGGGCGCTGATATGGTGGCCTATAAGGAGGCAGAGGAACTTAAGGAGAAAGGATTCCTCACCAGCAGCTGTTGTCCCGCTTTTGTGGACTATATTGACAAGTATTTCCCCCAGCTGCGGCAGCATGTTTCCCACAACCTCTCCCCTATGGGTGAAATTGCCAAACTCATTAAAAATACCGACCCGGATAGCAAGGTCGTCTTTATTGGGCCCTGTACCGCCAAGAAGATGGAGATTCAAAAGGACGCCCTCAAGCCTCTGGTAGATTGTGTGCTGACCTTTGAGGAATTGCAGGCTCTCTTTGGCGCCAAGGACCTGGATCTGACCACCTTGGAGGAGAGTGAGTTGGACAACGCCTCCTACTACGGACGGATTTTTGCCCGCAGCGGCGGTTTGGCCGACGCGGTGGCTCAGGCTCTCAAGGAGCACAATGTAAGCCCCGAGGAATTTGCTCTTAAGGCGATTTCCTGCGACGGCATCGAGGCTTGTAAGGTGGCCCTGCTCAAAGCGTCCAAAAACGCTCTGCCGGAAAACTTTATTGAGGGTATGGCCTGTATTGGCGGCTGTATTGGAGGCGCCGGCTGCCTGACCCATGCCGCCAAGGACAAAACCCTGGTGGACAAGTATGGCAAGGAGGCCAAAGAAAAGACCATCACCGACGCTATCAGCGTTTATCATATCTAGTGATGTCAAAACGGGAACCAGCACCAGCTGGTTCCCGTTTTTTCGATTTGCAAAAATGCGGACAGCAAATTTTGCTGTCCGCATTTCATTTTGGTTTATTCGTCTACAAATCGGTATCCCACACCAATTTCAGTGAGAATATAGCGGGGTTTGGAAGTGTCCTTTTCAATCTTCCGCCGGATATTGGCCATAAATACCCGCAGGGACTGGGAGTCCTCGGTGTTGTTGTATCCCCGGATTGCTTTGTTGATAAAGCTGTGGGTGAGCACCTTGCCGGCGTTGTCAATGAGAAGTGTGAGCAGCTTGTACTCAATGGGAGTCAGATGGACATCCTTGCCGTCCACTGTCACCTTGTGCCGCTCAAAATCCACAGTGAGCCCATCCAAAGCAAACACATTGTTTTGGGGTGTTTTGGGAGCCCGCTTGCGAAGTGCCACCCGGATTCTGGCCAACAGCTCCCCAATGAGGAAGGGCTTAGTGAGATAGTCGTCAGCTCCCTTGTCTAAAGCTTCCACCTTTTCCCGTTCCATCTCCCGGGCGGATACTACAATAATGGGGATATCCGAGGTTTTGCGGATCTGTTCAATGACCCGGATGCCGTCAATATCCGGCAGGCCCAGGTCCAGCAGAATCAAATCCGGTTTGCCTGAATTGAACAGAGCCAGACCATCCACTGCCCGGTCGGCGGTAATGTATTGATAGTCGTTGGTTTTCAGAGAGATGGAGAGAAAATTTAGAATATTTCTGTCATCCTCAATAATTAAAATCGTAGGGGTTGTACTCATTTTTCATTCCTCCGCTTTCTCTCCAGGCAGCCAAAATCGGAAAGTCGCGCCACCTGTTGGATTATTAAAGGCTTCAATGGCACCGCCATGGGCCTGAATAATATTTTTACAAATACTGAGTCCTAGTCCCACTCCCCGGTGGTGATCCCCGCTTTCTCCGGATGAGGTAACAAAGCTCTCAAAAATATGGTCGGCTACTTCTGGGCGGATACCGCCCCCATTGTCCGAGACCTCAAAATAGACCCGTTCTCCCTGGGGATAGACCGAAACCCAGATGTGACAGCCGTCAGGGGTATGTTGGATGGCGTTGTTCAGGAGATTGATCAGCACCTGGGTTATGAGTTTCCCATCCACCAATACCAGCAAGATTTCCTCGGAATTCTTTATAGTAAGGGTTCGATGTTCCAAAAGCTTCTGTACCCGGGAATTGGCTACGGCAATTAAATCGTCTACCACCTCTGGCTGTTTTTGCAGCAACAGTTTGCCATCCTGTATCCGGGTCATATTGAGCAGGTTTTCAATCAGGTTGCTCAGCCAGGCGATATCCTGGGAGAGATCCCCCAGCAGACTGAGGATGGTCTCCCGATCCAGATGGTCCAGGCTCTCCATTAAAAAGCTGGTGGACCCGGCCATACTGGTCAAAGGGGTACGCAGGTCGTGGGAGAGGGAGCGCAGCAAGGTGTTGCGCAGCTTTTCCCGTTCCGCGTCGATGCGGATTTCCTCCTGGCGGGTATACAGGTTTTCCCGCTCTAAAGCCGAAGCGGTTTGGGAGATGACTGTCTGTAAAAAGCTCAGGTATTCCGAGGGCAGTACGCCGGTGGGGCAGTATACCCCCAAAACCCCCAGGACGCTGGAGCTTCCTCCCACAGGGAAGCAGCGCCATGGTGAATCGGAAAACCATGAGGTGGAAAAACCATTGATCTGATCCTGGGAAAAGCACTGCAGAACCTGTTCCTGACTGGGCGGGGGTATCTCCTGGCTGGAGGAGGTTTCATCCCAGTAGGGATCGGACAGTTGGCCTTTGAAATCAGCCGCGTAGAGACAAAAGTGGCAGTGAGGCAGATCTTTCAATACCCCCAGGCTGTAGGCAGCGATTTGGGGAATGCCTGAAATATTTAAAAATCCCCGGCTAATCTGATACAGGCTGTTGGTTTGTTTTTCATTGTTTTTAGAAATCTGAATCTGCCGCTGCAATTTGGAAGTCAAAGTGCTGGCAATCACACAGACGATGAGAAAAATAAAAAAGGTGACCACATCGTTGGGGTCGTTGATTCGAAAAGAAAAATAGGGGAACGCGAAAAAGAAGTTGATGGCCAGCACACAGATAGCGGAGACCAAACTGCCCCAAACAAAGCTTTTGGTATCCACAATTACCAGGAGCACACCGATGAGATAGACCATAACAATGTTTTCCTGATAAATGCCCCGGAGGCTGAACACCATTGAGAGGGCGGTACAGCCAAATACCACCAGGGCGCATCGGACCAAATCGGAACGCAGAGCATGACGAATCCATTGCGGCATCGGCAGGTACTCCTTATTTTTGGTAAAAGTTTTGCAGGGACAGGTTTTGTCCCAATCTGTCGTTTTTTCCATTATACTACAATCCTGTTTTGGGGGGCAAGGCAATGGGAGAGGAAAAGGGTCAGTTCACAAAAAAGTAACATTCACCCTTTCAAAAGCAAACAGAGAATTATAATTTGAAAATAAAATTATATAATACTATTGACAAATTATTGAGGTGGTGATACAATAAATACAACCAAGGCCCCAGAGGGCCTTTTGGTGTCATTGCATTTTTACTTGGGAGGGAGGGAAATCAGGCTATGCACAAAAGTGTCTACAGCCTGGTGCTGATGGACGATGTGGTAGAGGCCATTGACAAGCTGGCCTATTCCATGAATACCAGCCGTTCCAATCTCATCAATCAGATTCTGGCTGAGGCGGTCTCTTTTACTACCCCGGAAAAACGGATGAAGGATATTTTTGACCAGATGGAAACCCTGATGGGGGATGCTGAAAGTATTCGGCTCCTCAACCAGCCCTCAGACGCCATGATTAGTTTTCGCAGCGCCCTGCGGTATAAATACAAGCCCACCATCCGGTACAGTGTGGAGCTCTACCGCCAGGCCCAGGGGACTATGGGGGAACTGAAAGTTTCCTTCCGCACCCAGAGCCAGCAGCTCATTGACGATTTGACCTGTTTTGCCCGGATGTGGGTGGCGGTGGAAAACAAATACATTGGCCGGTTCTTTCCCGACGGGCAGATTCTCTATACTCTGGAAAACGGCAGGCTGATCCGCAAGTTTCTGCTGCCAAAAGAGCAGCAAAACTGTACCAGCAGCCAGCTGGCCCAGGCCCTCAGCGACTATATCTTGCTGCTGGACCGGGGGCTCAAGCGGTGTTTCGCCATGCTGGACAATCCCCAACAGGCCTATAACGAGCTGGAAAAACTCTACAGCGCCCATCTTAAAGGGGGCGCCACCATTATATAAATTTTACCCAGAAGATCAGAGGAGGCATGCAGAATGAATGCGCA
>CALXEL010000052.1 GCA_944387315.1 uncultured Clostridia bacterium | reverse complement strand
TGACTGGCAGTCTGGGTGACGTGATGAAGGAATCCGCCCATGCGGCAGTCAGCTATCTGCGCAGCTGCTGTGACCGGTATCACATTCCCAAGGACTTCTACAAAACAAAGGATATTCATATTCATGTGCCGGAGGGAGCGGTTCCAAAAGACGGACCGTCGGCAGGTGTCACCATCTGTTCTGCTCTGGTTTCCGCGCTGACCAATACCCCTGCCCGCAGTGAGGTGGCTATGACCGGTGAAATTACCCTGCGGGGACGAGTTCTTCCTATTGGTGGACTGAAAGAGAAAACTATGGCGGCCTATCGGGCGGGTATTCAAACGGTGGTAATTCCCAAAGATAACCAGTCCGACCTCAGTGAAATTGATCCTGTGGTCCGTCAGGCTCTGCACTTTGTGACTGCCGATCGGGTGGATACGGTATTGCAAACTGTTCTGGTACAGGCAGAACAGAGACCTTCTCCTATCCAGCCTTTGGGAGGAATGGAGCTGACCAAACACCCTTCCGGAGATTCTCCGGCCATTTATCAGTAAACGGGAGGCCAGCTATGAATTTTCACAATGTGATTTTTGAGCAGTCCTTTGGCCGGTTCGATCAGCTTCCTGCCTCTGATTTGGTGGAGATTGCCTTTGCTGGCCGGTCCAATGTGGGCAAGTCTTCCATGATCAACAAGGTGTTTAACCGCAAACAGCTGGCCAGAGTCAGTGCCACCCCTGGTAAAACTGCTACCATCAATTTCTTCCGTTTGGAGAATGTACGGTTCGCGGATCTGCCAGGATATGGATATGCCAAGGTGGCCAAGGGTGAGAAAGCCAGATGGGCCAACCTGATTGAGGGCTATTTTGGCAGCCAGCGCAACATTGGTTTGGTGTTTCAGCTGATTGATGTGCGCCACGCTCCCTCAGCTGATGATCTGATGATGATAGATTTCCTCATTGACCATGAATTTCCCTTTGTAATTGTGCTGACAAAAACTGACAAGCTGAGCAAAACCCAGTTGGCCCAGCGGCTTGAGGCATTGGGCGAAGAGATCCCCATGGCTGATCAAATTACGATGGTTCCTTTTTCCTCTCAAACAGGGGAAGGAGTATCCACCATCAAAGAGATTATTGAGGAAATTGCCCAGGAAGAAGAACCTTTGGAAGAATAAGGAGACCAACCGGCAAAGGAGAGAGGACAGATGTTTGTTTCGGATTGTTTACAGGTCAATGGGCAGGGCCATCTGACCATTGGCGGGGTGGATAGTGTCGCCTTGGCCCAGCAGTATGGCACCCCTCTGTATGTAATGGATGAGGGCCAAATTCGTGAAAACTGTCGTAAGTATCGGCAGTCCTTTGAAAAATACTATCAGGGGCATGGCATCGCCGCCTATGCTTCCAAAGCGTTTTGCTGCAAAGCCATCTGCAATATTATGAAAGAGGAGCAGATGGGGTTGGATGTGGTTTCCGGGGGAGAGCTGTACACCGCTATGTCGGTAGGGTTCCCTGCCGACCGGATCTATTTCCATGGCAATAACAAAACCCCACAGGAGCTGCTGGAAGCTCTGGACTATGGGGTTGGACATATTGTGGTGGACAATCTAGCAGAGTTGGAGCTACTCAATCAGCTGGCTTGTTCTCAGAAGAAACAGGCGTCTATCCAGCTGCGGATCAAACCCGGCGTGGATGCCCACACTCACAGTTTCATCCGCACCGGTCAAATTGACAGCAAATTTGGGTTTGCCCTGGAGACTGGTGAGGCTCTGGCCGCTGTCAAAGAGGCTCTGGCCCTTCCCAATATTGAGCTGAAAGGGCTTCATTGCCATATTGGTTCCCAAATTTTTGAGATTGCCCCCTTTGAGCATACCGCCCGGATTATGCTGGACTTTTTGGCGGAAATCCGCACCCAGACTGGCGCGGAATTAAAAGAACTCAATTTGGGTGGAGGGTTTGGCATCCAATACCTGCCCAGCGAGCATCCCGCTGGATATGACAGCTATATGGAAAAGGTGTCCCAGGTAGTCAAAGAGTCCTGCGCCGAGAACAATTTCCCCATGCCCTTCATTACTTTGGAGCCAGGACGTTCCATTGTAGGTTCCGCAGGTATTACCCTCTATACAGTAGGAGCGGTTAAGGTGATTCCCAATATCCGCACCTATGTTTCGGTAGATGGGGGAATGGGGGACAATCCCCGGTACGCTTTGTACCAGTCCCGGTATCACGCTTTGGTGGCCAACAAAGCGGCGGAACCCGCCAGTATGCAGGTGACCATTGCGGGTAAGTGCTGTGAAAGCGGGGATCTGATTGGTGAGGGAATTCCCGTCCAGCCGGTACAGACAGGGGATATTTTGGCAGTCCTTTCTACAGGTGCCTACAACTATTCCATGGCGTCCAACTATAACCGTATCCCCAGACCAGCTGTGGTAATGGTGAAAGATGGCGCCAGCCGAATCGTAGTACAGCGAGAAACATTTGAGCAAATTACACAGAACGATCTTCTCTAATTCTGTATTTTTAATGATTATTTTCTAATTTTTGAGAAAATGCTTTACTTTTATACACTAAAAAGTTAAAATTGTACTTGCATGAAGATGCAATTTGTGTGTGGAGGAAAGTATCGTGAACTTAAAACTTAAAGAATTAAATGTGGAATTTTTGTTTAAAGCTGTCCTTGCACTAGAGACAATGGAGGAGTGCTACGCCTTTTTTGAGGACCTGTGTACAGTGCCGGAACTCAAGGCCCTGTCTCAGAGGATTGTGGTTGCTAAAATGCTCCAGGACCACAAGGTTTATAGTGATATTGTGGCGCAAACTGGCGCTAGCACCGCCACCATCAGCCGTGTTAACCGTTCGCTGAATTATGGCTGTGACGGCTATAAGATAGTATTTGATAGAATTGAGGGAAAATAATGTCAGGCTATGGAAACTTCGCGGCCTATTATGATGGGCTCACTGAGAATGTTTCCTATCCCGACAGAGCGGCATATTTTCATCAGCTGATTGGCCAGTATGGGCAGGGTGGAAACCTTTTGCTGGATCTGGCCTGTGGTACAGGCAGCTTGTCCCTGGAATTTGCTAAACTCGGTTATGAGGTAATCGGGGTAGATGGCTCTCCGGACATGCTGTCTGTCGCTATGCAGAAAGCAGCCCAGCAGGATTGCGAGCTGCTTTTTCTCTGTCAGGATATGACCCGTTTAGATCTGTTTGGCACCATTGATATAGGAATTTGCGCTTTGGACAGTCTCAACCATCTGACCAGTCAGAGCGCATTTAAAAAAGCCATCCAGCGAGTTTCACTTTTTTTAAATCCCAAAGGATTGTTTATTTTCGATGTCAATACCCCATATAAACATCGTGAGGTTTTGGCAGATAACGCCTTTGTTTTTGAAAATCAACAAGTGTTTTGTGCATGGCAAAATAACTATCAGCCGGACACCCAAGTGGTGGATATTAGTCTGGACTTTTTTATTCTCCAGGGGAAACACTATATCCGGCAAACGGAGCGGTTCCAGGAGCGGGCATATTCCCATGATGTTATTTGTGAGGTTCTCAAAGAGTGTGGATTGACTCTGCTGGTCTGCTATGAGGGGGATACCTGGAATTCGCCCACCGACACTACACAGCGTGTGGTATATATAACCCAAAAAGAATAGAGAACAATTTTTCTCAAATATAGGAGGACTTGCACCAATGAGCAATTTGGTACGTGCCATCTCATGGGATGGCTCGGTTATTTGTTGCGCGGTAGATTCCACCCAAATGGTGGCCCAGGCAGAAAAAATCCATCAAACATCAGCCACTGTTACCGCGGCTATGGGCCGGCTGGTTACCGCGGCTTCTATGATGGGCAGTATGATGAAAGATACCCAGGACTCTATTACTCTGCGTCTGGCGGGAGACGGACCGGTGGGAGCGATTATTGCCGTTGCGGAGGGTACTGGAAACGCCCGCTGCTATGTGGTCAACCCTATTGTGGAAATTCCCCTCAATCAGTATGGCAAACTGGATGTTGCTGGCGCCGTAGGCAAAAAGGGAACCCTTTCGGTACTCAAAGAGGTGGGATTACCTGAGCCGATCATGAGCCACAGCCCCATTGTGTCCGGTGAGATAGCGGAGGACATCACTTACTATTATGCCATGAGCGAGCAGGTGCCCACTGTATGTGGCCTGGGAGTGCTGGTAAACCCGGATTTGTCGGTAAAGGCTGCTGGGGGATATTTGATCCAGCTGTTGCCTGGCGCCGATGAGAAGGTAATTGATCAGATTGAGAAGAATGTCAATGAGCTCCCTGCGGTTTCCCAGATGTTTGCCGATGGGATGACAGCGCAGGAGGTTGCTTTCCGGGCTTTGGCAGGAATGGAGCCCCAGGTACTGGATGAGCGGGATGTCTCCTATCAGTGCAACTGTTCCCGTCAGCGGGTGGAACGGGCTCTAATCAGCATTGGAGCGGAGGAACTGGATCGGCTGGCCCAGGAACAAAGTTCTACTGAAGTGGACTGTCACTTCTGTAATAAGAAGTATCGGTTCTCCTCCGATGAGCTGAGAAATTTAATTAAAAAGTAAGCAAATTTTCTATTGACAAATCCCTGGCAGATATAGTATAATAACATTCGTCGCCGAGAGCGAGTCCCAGAGGCGACGAGATGTGGGAGCATAGCTCAGCTGGGAGAGCATCTGCCTTACAAGCAGAGGGTCACAGGTTCGAGCCCTGTTGTTCCCACCAAAATATGGCCCGGTAGTTCAGTTGGTTAGAACGCTAGCCTGTCACGCTAG
>CALXEL010000051.1 GCA_944387315.1 uncultured Clostridia bacterium | reverse complement strand
TGCGCCAACATTGTGGCGGATACCATTATCCGGCTGCTGCCTGACGCGGCTCCCTTTATGAAGAAGGACGGGGTGTTTATCGCCTCGGGTATCATCGACCAGCGGGAAGGGGATGTTCTGGCAGCTTTGGAGGCCAACGGCTTCCAGCTGGTGGAACGGAGAGCTTCCGGCGGCTGGGTGGCCCTGGCCTGTCGGCTGAGGTGAGTGTATGCCAAGATTTTTCTGTGAGACCATCCAGGGGGAGCAGGCGGTGATAGGGGGAGAGGATGCCCGCCATATTGCCAAATCCCTGCGGATGAAGGAAGGGGACCCTCTGACCCTCAACGACTGTCAGGGTACCGATTACCAGGGGCGGATCCTCCGGCTGGAACGGGATCAGGTGGTGGTGGAGATTCTCAGCCGCTCCCCCAGTGCCCAGGAGCCCTCGGTGCGGGTGCGGCTCTACCAGGCCCTACCTAAGGGGGACAAATTTGAGTGGATTATCCAAAAGGCGGTGGAGCTGGGGGTGGATGAGATCATCCCGGTGATGACCCGCCGTTGTGTCTCCCGGCCCGATCCCGCCTCTATGGAGAAAAAGCGGGCCCGGTACCAGCGGGTGGCTTTGGAGGCGGCCAAACAGAGTATGCGGGGTAAGGTGCCCCAGATTGGTCCGCTGGTGGATTTCTCCCAGGCCATCCGGGAAATGGCGGCTGGGGAGCGGGCTATTCTATTTTATGAGGAAGCCACCCAGCCTTTGGAAGAGCAGCTTTCCGGCCAGTTCTCCCATCTCTCCATTTTGGTGGGGTCGGAGGGAGGCTTTGACCGGGAGGAAGTGGAACAGGCCCGGGAGTTGGGCATTGGGGTCGCCACTCTGGGCAAACGGATCCTGCGGTGTGAAACCGCGCCTCTGGCCGCTTTGGCCGCCATTATGTATGCCACTGGCAATCTGGATTAATTACTTGGAGGATAAAATGTCTTTAAAAAACTATGAGTATATTCTGATGGACCTGGATGGGACCATCACCGACCCCCTTGAGGGGATTACCCGTTCGGTACAGCATGCCCTGGCCAGTTTCGGCATCCAGGTGGAGGATCCCCACACCCTGAGCCACTTTATCGGCCCACCCCTGGTGGACGCCTTTATGGAGTACTATGGCTTCAGCCGGGAGCAGGGGGTGAAGGCAGCTGAAAAATACCGGGAGCGGTTCTCGGTAGTGGGCCTCTATGAAAATGAGGTCTACCCCGGAATGGAGGATTTCTTAAAAAAGATGACCGGCGCTGGCAAAAAGCTGCTGGTGGCCACCTCCAAGCCCCAGGTATTTGCCGAAAAAATTCTCGAACATTTTCATCTGGCCCAATACTTTACCTTTATTGGCGGCAGCAATCTGGATGGCACCCGGGCCCACAAGGATGAGGTCATCGCCTATGTTCTGGCGGAAGACCTCATCACCCAGCTTGACCAGGTAGTGATGGTTGGTGACCGGAAATATGACCTGGCCGGTGCCCAGAAGCTGGGACTGGACTGTATCGGAGTGCTGTACGGATATGGCAGCCGACAGGAGATGGAGACAGCGGGAGCTACTGCCTTGGCGGAGAATTTGGAAGAGCTGACCGGGCTTTTGCTGGGTTCCCGATAAAAAGCACGAGAATTCGATAAAATACGACAAAACAAGAGAGGCGTAAATGATATACTTTTAGAAAGGACGATACCATGGGGCACAGAGAGGACACCCACTTATGGGCTCTTATCGCCAAACAGTGGATGATCTTGCTGGTGGGGTTGGGAGTCACCATAGCCGTCGGCAACTGGGCGGCCAGGCAGGCCCGGCAAATTAGTTTTCCCCAGCAGAGTGTATTGGTGGATAGCCTCCATCAAAGGGGCAAGGGCAATTATCTGAGCTTATTGACAGATACCCAGTCGCTGAAACTGACCCTGTCCTACCTCAATGGCGCTTTGGGGGCTGCCCTGGATGAGGATATGCTCCCCAATTTGGACCTGCCTAAATTGTCGGTTTTGGCCAAAGCCTTGCCTGATGAGGTAGCAGTCCAAACCATTGAAATCCAGGGAGAATTGGTCATAGTTACCGGGCGCAGCACAACTCAGCAGGCTGTGTCTGATTTGTGGGATGCCTTGCTGGAAAGTAAGGCTTTCCCTCAGGGGATTGCCCTGGAGGGCTCCTGGTCCACTGACCAAGGGTATGACTTTGTGTTGGAATACACCCAGTCTCCTTTTTAACTTACGCCTCTTTATTCATCTGATTTTTTATAGATGGGCCCGCGCATTGCCGCGGGCTTTTTTCTTTACCATTCCTTTACTTATGGTTTACCAAAGCTTATTGTCAACCACCCAAAGACTTGTTATAATCAGAGTGACAATACAAAGAATAAATAAGCTTTTGACCTGTTTTACAGTGTGATGACACAGGACGGATTTGAGGAGTAGAGAAAATGAGTCAGCGGATTTATGTAACGGAAGATGACGACAATATTCGGGAGCTGCTGCGCTGCACCCTGGAATCCTATGGATATGAGGTAGAGACCTTTGAGTCGGCTCCCCCCATGTTGGAGCGGGTTCAGACCCAGCTGCCAGATTTGATTCTTTTGGATATTATGATGCCGGAGATGGATGGTACCGAGGCGCTGCGCCGTTTAAAGGCCAGCCAGAAAACCAGAGCCGTTCCAGTCATTATGCTGACTGCCAAATCCAGTGAAGTGGATAAGGTACGGGGATTGGATTTGGGGGCCGATGACTATATTACAAAACCTTTTGGTTTGTTGGAACTGGCTGCCCGGGTACGAGCCGCCCTGCGCCGGGGCCAGGAGGAAAAGGAACCTGGAGACCATGTAATCCGCATTGGGGATATTGTACTGGATATTGACAACCATGAGGTGACCCAAGACGGTCAGCCTTTGGAATTGACCCTCAAGGAATTTGAGCTGCTTCGGCTGCTGACCCAGAACGCCAGCCGGGTGGTGCCCAGAGAGGAGCTGCTCAATGAAATTTGGGGCTATGACTATGTGGGAGAAACCAGAACCCTGGATATGCATATTAAAACACTGCGGGCGAAGCTTTCAGACGACGCGGAACATCCCCGCTATATTAAGACGGTGCGTTCTGTGGGGTATAAATTTATTGGCAGATAATAGGATCTGACCAGAAAAGCAGGTGAGACAATTTGCAAAAATCCATCCGAAAATGTTATCTCAAGCTGACAGTGGCCCTGTTGATTTTTTTTTCCTTAACCGTTACTTTTCTGATGAGCTGCTATGGACTCATTCCTGGCAGCTTTCTGCCTTTTTTGGGCGCTTTGTTGGGCGGGTTTGTCATTACCATGCTGGTGGGCCTGTGGCTAATCCAGCGGGCTTCCAATAAGCTCAGCGATCAGATGGTAGGCAGTATCAAAAGGATTACCAGCCGGCTTTCTCTCATTGAAAAAGGGGATTACAATGTCTATATTGACTATCCCCAACAGGATGAGATTGCGCCGGTGGTCAATACCATCAACTCCCTGACCCAGAGCGTTTCCAATACGGTGCGTCAATTGACCAGGGAAAAAAAGAAGATGAACTATCTGCTGGACAACATGGACAGCGGTCTGCTGCTCATTGACAACAAGCGGTGTATTCAGCAGTGTAACTCATCGGTTTTTAAATATTTTGATTGCCGCCGGGATCTGGTGGGGGCACCAGTCAGTGACCTTTGTGGCCGTCCGGTCTTTTTGAAGGCGGTGGACCACGCTCTGGACAATGAAGTGGGCTCGGTGTTTGATCTCAATTTGATGGAGGAGACCGGAGCGGTGGTTTCGGTGCGGGTGAATCCCATAGCTGGCGATTGGCTGGGCAATACTACCGCCACCACCTCAGCGGTGGTCATTGTCACCAATGTGACCCAGGCACGTCAAATGGAGGAGATGCGCAGCGAGTTTATCGCCAATATTTCTCATGAACTGAAAACCCCCATCACCTCAATCCGGGGGTTCAGCGAGCTTTTGGAGAGTGGTGTGGTCACCAATCCCAATACGGTACAGGAATATATCGGCAGAATCCATGAGGAAGCCGATCGGATGACCAATCTCATTGAGGACATCCTTCGGCTCTCCACCCTGGAAGCGGGAGAGGCGGCCCAGCAAAAACGGGAACCGGTCAACCTGGCGTCTCTGTGTGAGGATATTTTTTATTCTCTCACCCCGCAACTGAATAAAAAATCCATCTCCCATCAGCTAAAAGGTACCGCTACCTTTGTGGCCGATCCCGACGACATGCGGCAGCTGATGAAAAACCTTATTGAAAATGGGGTAAAATACAATGTGGAGGGCGGAAGCGTCACAGTACGGCTGGTGGGAGAGGCCTATCGCTGTGTCATCTCTGTTTCCGATACAGGCATTGGTATTCCCATTGAACATCAGCCGAGAATTTTTGAGCGATTCTACCGGGTGGATAAAGGCCGCAGCAAACGGGAAGGCGGCACTGGTTTGGGACTTTCTATTGTCAAGCACATTGTGGCCAAATATGGGGGACAAATTACCTTGACCAGCCGGGTGGACGCGGGAACCACCATTAAAATTATCCTGCCGGTCCAGGGCGCAGAAAGAAAAAATGTCCCGGAAGAATCGGTAGAAACAAAGTTATAATCTTTTGGCTTTTTCCTGGGGTCTTAAGGTTGACGGGGAGCATTTTTTCGTCTATAGTAGAGGTAGTAACCGCGGCAAACAGGCAAGCTGGTTGTGTTTTACGGCAAATGCCAAGGCAGTGCGGCATAAAACAGTTGGCTGAGGCATACGGTTATCCGTATGCCTTTTTGTTTTTTGTGAATGACAAGGAGGAGCAGCAACCATGAACATTCCACAGAATCTTTTGTACAGCAAGGATCACCTTTGGGTAAAAATGGAGGGTGAGACCGCCTATTTGGGCCTTACAGATTTCGCCCAGGACGAATTGAAAGAAATTGTCTTTGTCAACCTGCCCCAGGTGGGGGATCAGATGGAGATGGAGGCGATTTTCGGAGATGTGGAATCGATCAAGTCGGTGTCTACTTTGTTTAGTCCTGTTTCAGGAACTGTGGC
>CALXEL010000050.1 GCA_944387315.1 uncultured Clostridia bacterium | reverse complement strand
CTCCAATCTGACTGGTACCCAGCAGAGTGGAGAGGCGGTTTCCCAAGTTCCGGTAACAGATATGGAGCTGGATGTGGGGACCCTCTCCCTGAAAGCGGGGGAGAGTGAGACCATCAATCCGGTGGTTACCCCTTCGGATGCATCCAATCAGAAAGTTACCTATAAGTCCAGCGACACCAGCGTAGCTACAGTTAACTCCAATGGGGAAGTGACCGGTGTCTCGGCGGGTACCGCCACCATTACCGCCACTACCGATGACGGCGGCTTCCAGGACAGCTGTAAGGTGACGGTTACAGGCCAGGCCAGCAGTTCTTCCGGTGGCTCTGGCGGAGCGGTAACTGGGGTTTCTCTGGACTATGACGAACTGGAACTGGAAAAAGGTGACACCTATAAATTGGGTTACACTATCAAGCCCTCCAATGCCTCCAATCAGAAGGTATACTGGGAAAGCGATGACACATCGGTGGCAAAGGTGTCGCAAAACGGCACTATTACCGCGGTAGATACAGGACAGGCCCTGATCAGCATTATGACCGAGGACGGTGAATATTGGGCTGATTGTCTGGTGTCGGTAGTCAGCGAGTCAACTAACTCTGGCAAAGCCCCCACTGAGCTAGTGTTTAACAGCGACTATGAGGAACTCTATGTGGGGGACACCTGTGTTCTTAAGGTAACCTACCGTCCGGCCGGTTCCGCCCAGGGGCTGGAGTGGGTGGTGGATACTTTGGATGGGGACAATGTGGTCACCTATACTACAAGTGGCAACACCATTACACTGAAAGCAAAATCTCCTGGAGAGGTCCTGGTGACCGCTGTCAGTCAGAAGGATAGCTCCGTTTTTGCCGAGTGTACCATTCTCGTCAGCCCAGAATAAGACTCAGGATTTCTTTTGCGCAAGACCTACAATTTCCATTGTGGGTCTTGCTTTTTTTTGTAAAGTTCGTTATCCTTAAAGGCAGGGCAATGGGTGGTAATTGCCTTAAAATTTATGTCGGTTACAGAAACTTTGTCAAAATCCAATCAGAGGAGTGATGACCTCTGATTTGTTTTGATGTCTCTGTAGGATAAGGGAGCGTGTGTGTATCGTGTTTAAAATTGTCAATCAAAGACAGCTAAACGACGCTGTTTTCCTGTTAGAAGTGGAAGCCCCCTTTGTGGCGAAAAAAGCAAAGGCTGGGCAGTTTGTTATTTTGCGGATGGACGAAAAGGGCGAACGGGTTCCTTTTACCATTGCGGATACCGATCCTGAGAAGGGCACCGTAACCATTATTATCCAGGCGGTGGGGTACACCACCAAAATGCTTTCCACCCTGCGTGCCGGTGACAGCATTCTGGACTTTGCGGGACCTTTGGGTATGCCCACCGAGCTGGAAGGGGCCAAACGGGCCTGTGTCATCGGTGGCGGTGTTGGCTGTGCTATCGCCTATCCCTCTGCCAAGGCTCTTAAAGCCAATGGCGCCCATGTGGATGTAATTACCGGCTTCAGAACCAAAGATCTGGTCATTCTGGAGAAGGAATTCCAGGCTGTTTCTGACAATCTGTATGTGACAACCGATGACGGCAGCTATGGTGAGAAAGGTTTTGTTACCAATAAACTGAAAGCGCTCATTGAGGACGGCGCCAACTACGACCTGGTCATTGCCATTGGCCCTGTTCCCATGATGAAATTTGTGGCCGAAACAACCCGTCCCTATGGTATCAAGACACTGGTCAGCCTCAACCCCATTATGATTGACGGTACCGGAATGTGCGGCTGCTGTCGTGTCACAGTGGACGGAAAAACCCGTTTTGCCTGTGTGGAAGGTCCCGATTTTGATGGACACAAGGTGGACTTTGATGAACTGATGAACCGTAACTCCGTTTATAAAGAGGAGGAGCGGGAGGCAGACCACAAGTGCAAAATCGGCTGGGGGAGGTAAGTATCATGCCAAATATGAGTTTGAAGAAAGTAGCGATTCCCGAGCAGGACCCCAAGGTTCGCGCCCGTAACTTCCAGGAGGTTTCCCTGGGCTATACCAAGGAGATGGCCATGGAGGAGGCTGCCAGATGTCTGGGCTGTAAACACAAGCCCTGTGTGTCCGGCTGTCCTGTAAATGTACGGATTCCTGAGTTTATTGCCAAGGTGGCCGAGGGTGACTTTGAGGCGGCCTATGATATTATCAAGTCTACCAACTTTTTGCCGGCTGTTTGCGGACGGGTTTGTCCCCAGGAGAGCCAGTGTGAGAGCAAATGTGTCCGGGGCATCAAAGGTGAGCCAGTTGGTATTGGCCGTCTGGAGCGCTTCGTAGCGGACTACGCCATGGAAAATATCCACAGAGAGGCGCAGAAACCCCAGATTAACGGCCATAAGGTGGCAGTGATCGGCTCCGGCCCTGCGGGACTGACCTGTGCCGGTGACCTGGCCCAGAGAGGGTATCAGGTTACTATTTTTGAGGCCTTCCACGTGGCTGGAGGTGTGCTGGTTTATGGTATTCCTCAGTTCCGTCTGCCCAAGGAGATTGTGGAAAAAGAGGTTGAGACCCTCCGGGCTCAGGGCGTGGAAATTATGACCAATATGGTTATGGGTAAGGTTCTTTCCATTGATGAGCTGTTTGAGATGGGCTATGAGGCCGTTTTTGTTGGCTCCGGCGCCGGTCTGCCCAACTTTATGGGTATTGAGGGCGAGGCTCTGGTAGGTGTTTATTCGGCCAATGAGTATCTGACCCGAATCAACCTGATGAAAGCCTACAAAGAGGACTATGCCACCCCTATGCGCAAGAGTAAAAATGTTGCGGTGGTAGGCGGCGGAAACGTGGCTATGGATGCTGCCCGTTCCGCGCTGCGTATGGGTGCCGACAACGTATACATTGTGTACCGCCGTTCCCTGGATGAGCTCCCCGCCCGAAAGGAAGAGGTGCACCATGCCATGGAGGAGGGTGTCCAGTTTAAACTGCTCAACAACCCGGTTCGTATTCTGGGGGATGAGCATGGACAGGTAAAAGCCATGGAATGCATTGAAATGCAGCTGGGTGAGCCGGATGCCTCCGGAAGACGTCGCCCTGTTCCCGTTGAGGGTTCCAATTTTACCCTGGATGTGGATACTGTTATCATTTCTATCGGTACCTCTCCCAACCCGCTGATTTCCTCCACCACCAATGGCCTGGAAACCAACAAATGGGGCTGCCTCGTAGCCGATGAGCATATGAAAACCACCCGTGAGGGTGTCTATGCCGGCGGCGACGCTGTAACCGGTGCCGCCACAGTTATTCTGGCTATGGGCGCTGGTAAAACTGCGGCTGAGTCCATCGATCAGTACATAAAATCCAAGGCCAATTAATTTGTCCAATCAACACCTTTAAAAGCTCCCAGGTTTCTTTCTCAGAAACCTGGGAGCTTTTTTATTGCACCTACAGCATGTTTCCTAAACAATCCGAATAGGATAAAACAGAACAAGCTGGAAAGGAGGTGTTTGAGTATGGCGCAGCGCAGAAAAAGCGGACGCAGGCGGAACTCTTCCAGACAGTCCCACGATCCGATGACGGGGGTTATTATCACCCAGGTATTGTTGTGCGGTCTGCTGTTGTGGATGTCCCACTACGCGGATACCACTGACAACCCCATCGCCGCCCAGGCAAATAAGCAGGTGATGGCGCTGATGGATGAGCCTATTTCTTCTGTGTTTTTGCCCAGTGACAGCCAACCTGTATCCTTTGATTACCGCTACTCAGATGTGTTTTTTGGGGCAATACAGAAAGCAAACCTCCCCCAGGGAGGCTTGTTTTCTGTATGGGAGCCCAAAGAGGAGGACGGCCTGCTGAAAGCCCCTCAGACAGCTTCATTATCCCCTTTGGCCATTAGTGGGGCAGTGCTTCCCCCTGTGGAGGGAGTCATTACCTCTCCCTTTGGGTATCGCTGGCATCCCCTCACAGAAATGCTGGATTTTCACACAGGAATTGATATAGCCGCACCACAGAACACTCCTATTCGGGCCGCTCTGCCAGGGCAGGTGGAGGAGACGGGGGAGTCCCCTATCTATGGCAACTATGTGATCTTAAACCATGGGGGTGGGTTGCAAACCCGTTATTGTCACTGCGAGACAGTAACAGCTTCCCCTGGGGCAAATCTCCGGCAGGGAGAGCAGGTGGCGCTGGTGGGCAGCACAGGGATTTCTACAGGGTATCATCTCCACTTTGAGGTGATTTTGGACGGGGTGGTATATGATCCTTTGTGGGTGTTGGAAGGGGTAGTTGCAAAGTGAAGTTTCAGTTGTTTGGCTGTCATATCCGTTTGGATTTTGGTTTCTTTCTGGTGTTGGCGGTATTTTTGGCAGCGGATAAAACCGGCTTTGGAATCCTCATGGTGCTGGCGGCCCTCTTTCATGAAATGGGACACCTGGCAGTTATGCTGCTGCTGAAACTGCGGGTTTCCGCAGTGGCTTTCACTCCCTTTGGAATTAAAATTGAGAAGGAGCCTTTGCTTCGGATCAGCCTGTGGGGAGAAAGCCTTCTCTATCTGGCGGGGCCTTTGGCCAATCTGCTGCTGGCAGCCGGGATGTTTTTGGGGTATCCCCGCCGCTTTTTCCGGGACGTGTTTATTGTCATTAACCTGATTATGGCGGCCTTTAATCTGCTGCCCATTGCCAGCCTGGATGGGGGAAACCTCTGCAAGGCCTGGCTGGGAAAGAAGGTATCCTCCGACAAGTTGGAGATGATCTCCAACTGTATTTCTATTGCCGCTTTGATTCCCCTCTTTGCTGGGGCCTGTCTGCTGATTATTGGGGGCAGCGGAAACTTTACCCTGCTGGTAACCTGCTTATACTTGGCCGCTTTGGTGGTTTATCAGTAGAGCGTTGCCAGATTGGCCACTTTGTAGTATGATAATAGAAATGCAGTTCTACTGTAACCCAATCTGTTGTGGAGGAGACAAGATGCAGCTTTCGGATCTAGATCCTATTCTGCGCCGGGTACAGAAACCGGCCCAATATACAGGGGGCGAACTGGGGAGTATTGTGAAAAAACTTACCCCGGATATGATTCGTTTTGCCCTTTGCTTTCCCGATCTCTACGAAATCGGTATGAGCCATTTGGGAATGAAAATTTTATACGCCCTGCAAAACCAACGGGAAGATGTGTGGTGCGAGCGGGTGTTCGCTCCTGCCGCCGACATGGAGGAGGAGATGCGCCGCAATGGAATTCCACTCTATGGTCTGGAAAGCCTCGATCCCATTAAAGACTTTGATATCATTGGTTTTACCCTGCAATATGAACTCAGCTTCACCAGTATTTTAAACCTGCTGGATTTGGCTGGTTTGCCGGTGCTTAGCCGGGAGCGGACCCAACTGTCCCCTCTGGTGGTGGCTGGCGGCCCCTGTGCCTGCAACCCCGAACCCCTGGTGGACTTTATTGACCTGTTCATCCTGGGTGAGGGGGAAGAGGTCAACCTGGAGCTGATCGACTTGTACCAGAGGGCCAAAAAAGAGGGGTGGGACAAGCCTCACTTTTTGCGGGAAGCCGCGGGAATTCCCGGCATCTATGTTCCCAGCCTCTATGAGGTCACCTACCATCCAGACGGCACTGTGGAGCAGGTGATCCCCAGAGAAAACGCCCCCAAACGGGTAAAGAAGCGGATCATCCGGGATCTGGACAAGGTGTATTACCCCAGTCAATTTGTAGTTCCCTATATTGATACAGTTCACGACCGGGCGGTAATCGAGCTGTTCCGGGGCTGTATCCGGGGCTGCCGTTTCTGTCAGGCGGGCTTTATCTACCGGCCCTACCGGGAAAAACAGGCCGATACCCTGGATCAGAACGCCCGGGATCTCTGCCGCCTCACCGGCTATGACGAGCTGTCCCTTTCCTCTCTCTCTACCAGCGACTATGGCCAGCTGGAGCCGCTTATGGACAAGCTGCTCTCCTGGACCGACACCGGCAGGGTCAGCCTTTCTCTGCCTTCATTGCGGGTGGACAACTTCTCCCCCCAGCTGCTGGAAAAGATCGCCAAGGTGCGCAAAACCGGCCTCACCTTTGCCCCTGAGGCAGGTACCCAGAGGCTGCGGGATGTTATCAACAAAAATGTCACCGAGGACGAGGTGATGAACACCTGCCGCACCGCATTTGAGGGCGGCTATACCTCGGTGAAACTCTACTTTATGATGGGACTTCCCACCGAGACCATGGAGGACATCAAGGGAATTGTGGACCTGGCCCAGAAGGTGGTAGACCTCTTCTACAGCATGCCCAACCGGCCAAAGGGTAAGAGTGTCAGCGTCAATATCAGCGTGGCCTGCTTTGTGCCAAAGCCCCACACTCCCTTTGAGTTTGAGCCTCAGGATACCATAGCCCAGTTGCGGGAAAAACAAAAATACATGCTGGACTGTCGTACCAGCAAAAAAATTACCATCAGCTATCACGACTCTGATATCAGCATGCTGGAGGCTGTTCTGGCCCGGGGAGACCGGCGCTTAGGGCCGGTGCTGCTGAAAGCCTGGCAGAAGGGCAGCAAGCTGGACGGCTGGAGCGAGCATTTTTCCATGGAGCGCTGGTATGCCGCCATGGAGGAATGCGGGGTGGACCCTGCTTTCTACGCCAACCGTCACCGCTCCTATGACGAGGTCATGCCCTGGGATCACCTGGACTATGGGGTGAGCAAGGCGTTTCTGGTTAAGGAAAACAAGCTGGCCCGTCAGTCACAGACCACCGCTACCTGCCGCAGACAATGTACCGGCTGCGGCGCAAACCAACTGCTGGGAGGTGCCTGCTTTGCAGACCATACGGATATTCTTTAAAAAATTGGGACGTGCCAAATATATCTCCCACCTGGATTTGTCCCGGTGTATGCAGCGGGCTCTCAGACGGTCCGGCCTGCCTGTCTGGTACACCCAGGGATTTCATCCCCATATGTACCTCACCTTTGCTCTGCCCCTGTCTTTGGGGTATGAGAGCCTGTGTGAGAGCATGGATTTAAAGCTCACCCAGGATGTGGACACCCAAGAGCTTCTTGACCGGCTCAATGCCGCTCTGCCCGAGGGGCTCACCGCCTATGGGGCGGCGGCTCCGGTGAACAAGCCGGAAAAAATTGCCTGGGCCAGATATGAGATTTCCCTGTGTATGAGCCAGGGAAGTCTGCCGCTGGAAGAGCTGTTTGACCAGTTTATGGCTCAGGATGAGATTTTGGTGGTAAAGCGCACCAAGCGGGGAGAAAAAGAGGTGGACATCAAGCCACTGTTTTCAGTTGGCGTCCGGGAGCCTACGCCACAGGGCCTGCGTTTGGAACTGACCATTGCCGCCGGGGGAGAGACCAATATCAATCCCGCTTTGGTGGCGGATGCCTTTGAGAAGTTCACTGGTATTCCCCGAGAGTCGATGGATGTGCTGCGCACACAAATTTTAACCGAAGATTTTGCCCTTTTTGCATAAAAAACTCTTGAAATTTCCTTGACAGTGTGCTATTATAATTGGGCATGTTTGACCAGAAGTTTTGGGCTTCTGGGTCTTTGATGCCCAGTCTGATTGGGACTGTGACATTCAAAGCGGATAGTCCTCTGCCACTTTGTGGGAATGAATGTCCGTATATGATAAGGAGGAAGTTTCAATGGATGCTTTGAAACACATTGCTCAGGATTGCATGAAAGCAGAACTCCCCCAGATTAACGTAGGTGACCTGGTTCGGGTACACGTTAAGATCAAAGAGGGCGAGAGAGAAAGAATTCAGGCCTTTGAGGGTACCGTTATTGCCAAGAAGCATGGCGGCATCGCCGAGACCTTTACCGTACGTCGTGTAGCTCATGGCTGCGGTGTGGAAAGAGTTTTCCCCATTCATTCTCCCAACATCGACAAGGTTGAGCTCATCAGATCCGGTAAGGTTCGCCGCGGCAAGCTGTACTATCTGAGAGACAGAGTCGGTAAGGCTGCTAAAGTTAAAGAAGCAATTCGCTAAGCGACGCAAAAAAAGGGACTGTCAAAGGTCCCTTTTTGCATTTTCAGGAGAAAATTCAGAAAGCGGGGTGTAGGGGCAGTGGAACCATGGAAAGAGGATTCCCCGGAGATTTTCCGACAGCAGCAAGCACAGCAGCAGGCCGAGAAATTTATTGCCGCAGAACAGGAGAAAAAGCGGCAGGTTTTTTGGAAAAACTATTTTGAATGGGTGGACGCTCTGGTGGGAGCGGTGCTGCTTACCGTTGTAATTTTCGCCTTTGTGGGCAGAGTTGCCACCGTTTCGGGAAGTTCTATGTTTCCCACCCTGGAGGATGGGGATATGGTGCTCCTCAGCCACCTGTTTTACCAGCCTGCCCAGGGAGATGTGGTCATTGTTACCCAGCCCCAGCGGCCCCAGGAACCGCTGATTAAACGGATTATTGCCACAGAGGGCCAACAGGTCTATATTGACTTTGAACAGGGAGAGGTCTATGTGGATGGTCAGCTGCTCCAGGAGCCCTATGTACTGGAGCCCACTTACGAGCAGTATGATATTTCTTTCCCGGTGACAGTGCCCCAGGGTCATGTATTTGTCATGGGGGATAACCGAAACAACTCCCTGGACAGCCGGTCCTCTCGGGTGGGAATGATTGATGAACGCAACCTGGTGGGCAAGGTGTACTATCGGGTTGCCCCTTTGGATGAGATAGGCGGGATTGACTAATAACTCTGGACGGAAAGGACGATTTGGATGATTGATCCCCAGCATATTCAATGGTTTCCCGGCCATATGGCCAAGACCCGCCGAATGATGGCGGACAATTTAAAATTGGTGGACCTTGTGGTGGAAATCACCGACGCCCGTATCCCCAAAAGCAGCCGCAACCCGGAGATAGATCGAATTGTTGGCAGCAAGCCCCGGCTGATTCTCCTGAACAAGTGTGATGGGGCCGACGAGAAAATCACCAAGGAGTGGATTGCATACTATGGTCGCCAGGGGATAGCCGCCCTGGCTACCGACTGCCGCAGCGGCAAAGGGCTGGGGCAGCTGGTGCCTGCCGCCCGCGCAGTACTGAAAGAAGAGATGGCCCGACGGCAGGCCAGAGGAATGTCCGCCCGTCCCATTCGTATGATGATTGTGGGAATCCCCAATGTGGGCAAGTCCTCCTTTATTAACAAGATGGCCGGCTCCAAGCGAGCCAAGGTGGAGGACCGGCCGGGTGTTACATGTGGCAAACAGTGGGTTGGTCTGGACAACGGCATTGAGCTGCTGGATATGCCGGGGGTGCTCTGGCCCAAATTTGACGACCCTATTGTGGGAGAGCATTTGGCGTTTACCGGTGCCATCAAGGATGATATACTGGACATTGAGACACTGGCCATGCGCTTTTTGCAGCTGATGGCCCAGGAGTATCCTCAGATGCTCTGTCAGCGTTTTCGACTGAACCTGGAAGAATTACCCCAGGGGGATGGTGAAGCCCTGCTCAATTTGGTGGGCCGCAAACGGGGGATGCTGATCCCCGGCGGAGAGGTCAACACCGAGCGGGCGGCCATCACTGTGCTGGATGAGTTCAGAAGCGGCAAAATGGGCCGTATTACCCTGGAGCGGCCGCCTGTTGAAAAGGCCCCTAGCCAGGAAAGCACTGCCCCCAGGGAGGACTGAGTGATGGATCAGTTGGATTATGAGGAGAAATATCGCGGACAGGGCAAGCAGTATATCTGCGGCGTAGACGAGGCAGGCCGGGGGCCCCTGGCAGGCCCGGTGTGCGCCGCTGCTGTCATTCTCCATCCGGGGCAGAGAATCGAGGGGGTCAACGATTCCAAAAAACTGACCCCTAAAAAGCGGGAGGCCCTCTATGAGGTAATTTTACAGGAAGCCTTGTGCTGTTCCATTGCCTGGGCCAGTGAGGAGGAGATTGACCAGCTCAATATTTTGCGGGCCACCTTTCTTGCTATGAACCGGGCTGTGGAGGGGCTGAAAATCCAACCAGATTTTGTTTTGGTGGACGGCAACCAGGACCCGGGGCTGGGGATTGAAACCCTTCCTTTGGTGAAGGGGGACAGCCTGTCCCTTTCCATTGGAGCTGCTTCCATTCTGGCCAAGGTGGCCCGGGATCGGTATATGCTGGAGCTGGATCAACAGTATCCCCAATATGGTTTTCAGAAGCATAAGGGTTATCCCACCGCCCAGCATTATGCGGCCCTCCGTCAGTACGGGCCCTCTCCGGTACACCGTCTGACCTTCTTAAAAAAGATGCACTAGGAGGCACCTATGAGTACCAAAGAATTGGGCCAGTGGGGTGAACGCTACACTGCGGACCAAATGGAGGGACAGGGCTACCGGATTATAACCAGGAACTTTCACTCCCATTACGGGGAAATTGATCTCATTGCGCAAAATGAGAAGTTTTTGGTTTTTGTTGAGGTGAAAACTCGCTCATCCAATGCATTGGACCGGCCATCCGCATGGGTTACTCCCCAAAAGCAGAGGAAAATCATCAAAACGGCACAGCTTTATCTGTTACAGCACCCTACCCAGCTTCAGCCTCGATTTGATGTGGCTGAGGTTGTAGTGAGGCCTGGACCCAATCCAGTGGCCATAGGGTATCAATACATAGAAGGAGCGTTTTATGTTGAGACAGCCTATTGATTTTATTGATCTTCACTGCGACACAATTACCCTGTGCGCCTCCAAAGACGAGGAGCTCCGCCACAACAATATGCACATTGCGCTGGATCGGGTGACGCCCGGCAGCAAATGGGGACAGATGTTCGCCATTTTCATGCCGGATAATTTAAGGGGGGAGGACGCGGTTCGCTTTTATGACCGCTCCTTGGCCTTTTACCGGCAGCAAATCGCTAAGAATAGCCAGTGGATTGAGTCGGTAACCAATGCACGTCAGCTCCATGAGACCTTTTCCCGAGGGAAGTTCGCCGCCATTTTAACCGCGGAGGGCGCTTCGGTGCTGGCTGGGAAAATTGAGCGCGTGGATCAGCTGTACCGAGATGGTGTTAAGGTTATGACCCTTACATGGAACGGTGCCAACGAGCTGGCCAGCGGGAACAATACCCAGCAAGGTTTTAGTTCCTTTGGACGTGAGGCGGTCAAGCGGATGGAGGAGCGGGGCATTGTGGTGGATGTTTCCCACCTCAATGATACCGGCTTTTGGGAACTGTGTGAATTTGCTGATCGGCCTTTTATTGCCACCCATTCCAATTCCAGAGAAATTTGCGGCCATCCCCGTAACCTTACTGATCAGCAGTTTATGGAAATCTGCCGCCGGGGCGGACTGGTGGGCATCAACTATTATAAAGCTTTTATCACCGATTCAGGAAACACAGATACCCCAAATGATCTGATCCGGCACATCCTGCACTTTTTGGAATTGGGGGGCGAGGATGTAATCGCATTGGGTTCCGATTTTGACGGGGCCGATCTGCCTGATTACCTGAAGGGTGTTGAAAATATGGAAAACTTCCGGGAAAGTTTGATTCAGGCGGGAATTTCTGATAAAATAACCCAAAAGATCTTTTTTGATAATGCGGTTCGTTTTATGGAAGAAAATTTCTAGATTCTATCAGGCCAATTGAGAAAGCAGGGAAGAAACAATGAAGTATGTCAGCACCCGGGATGGGAATATTTGTGTGGATAGCGCCCAGGCCATTTTGCGGGGCATATCCAAAGAAGGCGGACTGTTTGTTCCAGACCATTTTCCGAAGATTTCCCTTGAGTTTTTGGAAGATCTGCGGGGAAAAAGCTATCTGGATCGGGCGGTAGCGGTTTTGTCTCTCTATCTCACCGATTTTACCCAGGAGGAACTGCGCCGTTGTGTGGAGGGCGCCTATGCCTCGGGGAATTTTGAAGGGGAAAACCCAGCTCCTATTTCGGTGCTGTCTCCTGATGTATATTTGCTGGAGCTGTGGCATGGTCCCACCTGTGCTTTTAAAGATATGGCTCTTCAGCTGCTTCCCTATTTGATGAGCCAGTCCAACCAAAAGGCGGGAGATGGCAAAACCATTGTCATTTTGGTGGCTACCTCCGGTGATACGGGAAAAGCTGCTCTGGAGGGCTTCCAGGATGTGGCTGGAACGAAAATTCTGGTCTTTTATCCTCAAAAAGGCGTCAGCGCCATCCAGAAGCTCCAGATGGTTACCCAGCGGGGAGAGAATGTGGGTGTTGCGGCTGTGGAGGGCAACTTTGATGACTGCCAGTCCCAGGTCAAGGAGATTTTTACCAACCCTGCCATTTTGTCCCGGCTGGAGGAAAACGGTCTCACTTTTTCTAGTGCCAACTCCATTAACTGGGGACGGCTGGTTCCTCAGATTATTTACTATATCAGCGCCTATTGCGATCTAGTGGCCGATGAGGAGATCCCGCTGGGCGAGCCGGTGAATATCTGTGTGCCCACCGGTAATTTCGGCAATATCCTTGCCGCCTATTACGCCAAACAGATGGGGTTGCCAGTGGCCAAGCTGATCTGTGCCTCCAATGAGAATAATGTGCTCACCGATTTTATCCGTACCGGTGTCTATGATCGAAACCGCCCCTTTTATCTCACCACCAGTCCATCCATGGATATTCTGATCTCCTCCAATCTGGAGCGGCTGATCTTTGAGTTGACTGGTCGGGATCACCAGCTGACTGCCAAACGGATGGATGAGCTGAAAGGAGCAGGACGGTATTCCCTCACCCCTGAGGAACTGAAAAAAATGCAGGAAGATTTTTACGGTGGATTCTGTACCGACGCCCAGGTCAGCCAGCGGATCGCCCACACCTTCCAGCAGTATTCCTATGTATGTGATCCTCATACAGCTGTGGCTTTGGAGGTCTGTGATCAGTACAGACAGCAGACAGGGGATGAGACCCGAACCATTGTGACCTCTACCGCAAGTCCCTTTAAATTTACCTCCACTGTATTGGGAGCGTTGGGAGAGCCAGTGCCGGATAATGATTTTGCCCAGCTCAATGAGCTGTCCAATGTAAGCGGTATGCCGGTGCCTCCATCCTTGGCGGGACTGGAGCATCAGCCGGTGCGCTTTGATCGGACTGTTTCTCGGGCACAGATGGAGCAGGCGGTCTACAATTTGCTGGGACTGAAATAAAAAGCAAGCAGAGGAGGAACGCGGGTCCCCCTCTGCTCTTTGCTATATTATTGGGGCTTAAAAGTGGAACAAATTGTCTCGCTGGTACAGGAGGCGAATTGGGGTCCGATTTTAATTTCCTTGGCGGTACAGCGGTGATTTTTATCGTTGTAATAACAGTTGTTCACCTGACAGCAGATGCCCTGAATACAGTGTTCGGGGTTGGTATAGTGCTTGGATTCCATTTTAATCTCCTCCTACAAATCATCAGATAGCTGTGTCAGACAGATGAAACCTTTCTGGCACCTTGCTAGTATTTGTACTCTTTGACCCGTTTATTCCCCAAGCCAGAGAAAGGATGGATACCATGGCAATCTTTGCGATTGGCGACCTGCACCTCTCTTTGGGTACAGATAAGCCAATGGACATTTTCCAGGGATGGAATGATTACCTGCCCAGACTGACAGAAAATTGGAACCGGCTCGTTGGACCGGAGGATACTGTGGTTGTAGCGGGGGATATTTCCTGGGGAATGAGTTTGGAGCAGTCGCTGGCGGATTTTCGGTATCTGGAATCTCTGCCGGGGACTAAAATCTTATTAAAGGGAAACCATGATTATTGGTGGACTACCAAAAGTAAAATGGAAACTTTTTTTGATCGGCATGGTTTTTTTTCCCTGAAAATTTTGCACAACAACTCCTATTTTGTGGAGGGCGTATACCTCTGCGGGTCAAGAGGATGGCTCTTTGAACAGGGGGAATCCCAGGATCAAAAAGTTTTGGCCCGAGAGGCGGGGCGCCTGTCGGCGTCTTTGGCTTCCACCGGGGATGGACCGGGAGAGCGCATTGTGTTTTTGCACTATCCGCCCTTGATGGGGGATCAAAGCTCACCGGAAATTCTGAATGTATTGGCTCAATATCAAATTTCCCGCTGTTTTTATGGCCATCTTCATGGGGCTAGTTGCGGCTATGCTTTTCAGGGAAAGAGCCAGGGTACAGATTTTCGACTGATTTCCGCTGATTATTTAAAATTTCAGCCTATACAGCTAGAAATATCCACCAATTCTTAACAAAAAACAGTAGTATTTCTTTTTATTGTGTGCTATAATCTTTTAGATACATTGCAGGTAAAAACAGGAGGAAAAAAGGAATGACTTTAGTTTCAACCAACAAGACCGATAAAAATACTGTACAGTTGGAAATCAAGGTAGGCGCTGAGGAGTTTAAGCCCGCTGTTGACAGAGCGTACCGCAAAAACGCCCCCAAGATTACCGTACCTGGCTTCCGTCCCGGAAAAGCCCCCAGAGGTATGATTGAAAAGACCTATGGTGGGTTCTTTATGGAAGAGGCAGTCAATGAGCTGTTCCCCGCCGCTTATGAGAGCGCAGTAGAAGAGGCAGCTATTGAGCCTGTAGACAAGGCTGAAATTGAAGTAAAAGAAGTAGGTGAGGACGGCTTTACCTTTGTGGCTACTGTTACTGTTAAGCCCCAGGTAAGCATTTCCTCTTACAAGGGAATTAAAGGCAGCAAGAAAACTGCCTCTGTAAAGGATGAGGAAGTAGAGCGTACCCTGAAGAGCCTGCAGGAGCGGGGTGCCCGTCAGATTACCGTTGAGGACAGAGCTGCTCAGCTGGGCGATACTGCTACCATTGACTTTGAGGGCTTTGTAGATGGCGAGGCTTTTGCTGGCGGTAAAGGCGAGGGCTTTGATCTTGTATTGGGTTCCGGCCAGTTTATCCCTGGCTTTGAGGATCAGGTAGTAGGCCACAACGTGGGTGAGGAATTTGACGTAAATGTAACCTTCCCCGAGGAATATCACGCTGAGGAGCTGAAAGGCAAGGCTGCTGTCTTCAAAGTGAAGCTCCATGAGCTGAAAGTAAAAGAGCTGCCTGAGCTGGATGATGAATTTGCCAAAGATGTCAGCGAATTTGATACTCTGGCTGAATTAAAAGCAGATATTCAGGCAAAACTCCTGGAGAGAAGCCAGAAGCAGTGCGATGATGAATTTGAGAATGAGCTGGTTACCGGCGTAATTGCCAATATGGAGGCAGATATTCCCGAGTGCATGATCGAGAGAAGAATTGATGAGATGGTACAGGATTTTGGTTACCGTCTCCAGTCTCAGGGCCTGAATCTGGAAACCTATCTTAAATATACCGGCAGTGAGCTGGAAAGCTTCCGCAAGACCTTCCGGGAGCAGGCTGAGCGCCATGTACGGATTCGTCTGGCTCTGGAAGAGATTACCAAGCTGGAAAATCTGACTGCTTCTGAGGAAGAGATTGAGAAAGAGTATGCCCGTTTGGCTGAGATGTATGGCATCGAGGTAGCCAAGGTGAAGGAGTTCATCCCCACCAAGGATGTAGCCATGGATGTAGCGGTCAACAAGGCTATTGATCTCATTAAGGAGAATGCGGAAGTAACTTTGGTTGCTGGTGAGGAGCCCGCTGCCCAGGAGCCTGCCGCTGAAGAGAAACCCAAAAAGAAAACAACCCGCAAAACTACAAAAAAGGCAGCCGCTGAGGCAGAAACCGCGGAATAAGTCTGGTTCAGTTTCGCTGCAACTGAAATTGGGAGGTGCCATTCCATGAGTTTGGTTCCATATGTTATTGAACCAACCAGCAGAGGGGAGCGTTCCTATGATATTTTTTCCCGTCTGCTCAACGATCGTATTATTATGCTTTGTGATGAAGTCAACGATGCTACCGCCAGTTTGGTAGTAGCCCAGCTTCTGTATCTGGAAAGCCAGGACCCGGATAAGGATATCCATCTGTATATCAACAGCCCTGGCGGCTCCATTACAGCAGGTATGGCGATCTATGATACCATGAACTATGTAAAATGTGATGTATCGACCATCTGTATTGGTATGGCAGCTTCTATGGGAGCCTTTTTGCTCTCATCTGGCGCGAAAGGCAAACGGTTCGCGTTGCCCAACAGTGAAATTATGATCCACCAGCCTTTGGGCGGGATGCAGGGTCAGGCTACCGATATTAAAATCCATGCCGACCGTATTATTCGGATTAAGGAGCGGATGAATCGGATTATGGCCCAGCAGACCGGTAAACCTTTGGAGGTTATCGAAAGAGACACCGACCGGGATAATTTCCTGACAGCCCAGGAAGCCTGCGAGTATGGCCTGGTTGACAAAGTGATTGAAAAAGCATAGGGGAAACGGTGCCGAATAGCTTTCGGCACCGGTTCTTGATTTTTAGCACCACTTGTTTTGGAGGAAGATATGGCAAGAAACGATGAGTCAAAACCACTGAGATGTTCATTCTGTGGGAAAACCCAGGATCAGGTAAGCCGCATGATTGCCGGTCCCAATGTTTGCATCTGCAATGAGTGTGTGGAACTTTGTCAAAGCGTCCTGGATGATGAGGCAGATGTACCTCGCCGCCGTCCGGTACAGGAAGAGATCAACCTGACTATTCCTAAGCCCAGAGAGATCAAAGAAATTCTGGACGACTATGTCATTGGACAGGATGAGGCGAAAAAAGTTCTTTCTATCGCTGTGTACAATCATTACAAGAGAATTTATTTTGGAAATACCGGGGATGTAGAGCTGAGCAAAAGCAATGTACTGCTCTTGGGGCCCACTGGTGTGGGAAAAACCTATCTGGCTCAAACTCTGGCCAAAATTCTCAATGTTCCATTTGCCATCGCTGACGCTACAACCCTTACCGAAGCGGGTTATGTGGGCGAGGATGTGGAAAATATTTTGCTGCGGCTTATCCAAGCTGCCGACTATGACATTGAGCGGGCCCAGAGGGGTATTATCTACATTGATGAAGTGGATAAGATCACCCGGAAAAGCGAAAACCCCTCTATTACACGAGATGTGAGTGGTGAGGGAGTTCAGCAGGCCCTGTTGAAAATTTTAGAGGGAACAGTGTCCAATGTTCCTCCCCAGGGGGGACGTAAGCATCCCCAGCAGGGGTTTATCCAGATTGACACCACCAATATTCTCTTCATCTGTGGTGGAGCCTTCGAGGGAATTGAAAAAATCATCGAAAAGAGAGTGGCTCAGTCTGCCATTGGCTTTGGCGCTACCATTAAGACTTCCAAGGAGAAAGAACGGGATGCCTATCTTAAAGAGCTGGTTCCCCAAGATCTGGTGAAGTTTGGCATTATCCCTGAACTGGTGGGCCGTCTGCCCATTATTACTACCCTGAATTCTCTGGACCAGCAAGCTTTGGTGAGAATTATGCTGGAGCCTAAAAACTCCATCATTAAACAGTACCAGGCTCTGTTCGCTTTGGATGGAATTGACCTTTCCTTTGATCCTGATGCCCTTGAGGCAATTGCCCAGCAGGTTATTGCCCGTAAGACAGGTGCCAGAGGTTTGCGCTCTGTCATTGAGGGCGTGCTGCAGGATGTGATGTTTGATTCTCCCTCCGACTATACCATCGATCGGATTGAAATATCCAAAGCCTGTGTGGAGGGAACCGGTGAGCCTCGGATTATTTATGATCCCACCAAGAAGCCTAAAAAATTACAGCTCAACGGTGGTAAACCGGATCGTCGCAGAAGAACTTCGGTGTCATAATGACATGATGAAAAAGGATGCTCTCTCAGAGCATCCTTTTTAGTTTGATTGGGTGAGCGGGGAAGACAGCTGACCGTTGTGGTTTTAGAATCTTTCTTGACAAAAAATATAGTCAAATGGTATAGTTAATAAAATATAGATTACACAGGAGGGGTTTCCATGGCGCTGGTAGGTAGTGGGTTGGTTGATATTGGCAAAAAAGCAGTGGATTTTTCTTTTGACACCCCTTTCTCGCATGGCTTGGTGTTGTCCCAACAGGTAAAAAACACCAAACGTACTTATTTGATCTTTTTGCGGTATTATGGATGCACCCTGTGCCAGCTGGATATGCGGGATTTGGCGGCAGCTTATCCCCAGTTTCAAGAAAAGAATACCCAGCTGCTGGTAGTGCTGCAAAGCGACCCTGCTTTGGTGGCGGAACAGATTGATGTAAATACTTTCCCTTTTACTATTGTTTGTGATCCCCGGCAGGAAATCTACAATCTTTATGGGATAAAACCAGCCAAATCCAAGTTGAGACTTCTCTCGCTCTCGTTACCGGCAAAGTTAAAACGTGTGAAAACTTTAGGGTTGGAACATGGCGCCTATGAAGGCAATGAACTGCAGTTGCCTGCTGTTTTTCTGTTAAATGATGAAATGTCCGTACTGTATTCTCATCGGGCACGCAACTTGACAGATATGCCATCCATTGAAACCATGCTGGCCAAACTTTAAAGCAGATAGATAGACAGGAGGATGTTTTTAATGGAAGAGAAAAACATGGCAGTAGGTACACAGGCAATTGATTTTACCTTTGATACCCTCAAAGAAAAAAATGTAAAGCTGTATGATAAGCTCAAGGAAGCAAACAAGACCTATTTGATCTTTTTGCGGTATTATGGCTGTACCGCTTGTCAGCTGGATATTATGGAGCTGATCGACGAGTATCACCGTTTTGTTGAAAAGAATGCCCAGGTTCTGCTGGTGCTGCAAAGTACCCCCGAGTCTATTTTGGCTCAGCACAAAGGCCCTGAAATTCCCTTTACCATTGTGTGTGACCCCGATCAGAAGATTTACAAGCTGTATCAGCTGCCTGCTGCTCAGTCCAAGGAAGAGCTGTTGCCTGCTGACCAGATGGATAACTTTATGCAGAAGGTTGCCCGCTGCCAGGCCAGAGGTTTGGAGCATGGCACCTACGAGGGTGAAGAGCTTCAGCTGCCCGCCGCCTTTTTGCTGGATCAAAACGGCAAGGTTCTGTATGCCAAACGGGCTAAGAGCCTGATTGATATGCCCACCATTGATGAAGTTGCTCAGATGCTGTAAATTTTTATATGGTATGATTTTAGCTCCCCTGTCCGGCAGGGGAGCTTTTTGTTATATCGGACTATCGGTAGTTTGTTCATTTCTGCGACTTATTTTCACTATTGAATTTACATAGAAATTTTTATATAATAGTACGGAATACATAAAAATGTATTTTTAAATAGATGGTTCCACAACGATGGAACAGGGGAAAAGCAATTTTGTTTTTTCCCAAAAGGAGGTACCCATTATGACAGAAAAAACATTGCCAGCTGTTGTGCAGATGCCGGTTTTGGCTATGCGAGGGTTGGTGCTGTTTCCCAATATGGTGTTAAATTTTGATGTGGGACGGGAAAAGTCTGTGCAGGCCCTCAACGATGTCGTTTCCAAAAATCGTAAGATTTTTTTGGTGGCCCAGCGGAATATTGCTGATGACAATCCCACACCAGAACAGCTCTATGACATTGGTGTTGTAGCTGAGATCAAACAGGTGATCCGGGCCCAGGGGGACAATCTCCGGGTTTTGGTAGAGGGACTTTACCGGGCCAAAATTATAAAATTTACAGGGACAGAGCCCTATTTTACAGCGGAAATAGCCGCTTTTCCACTGCGGGGAACCCGATCTCTCAACAGCGATACGGCGCATGCTCTGGTGCGTACTGTCAAGGATCTGTTTGAGGAGTACAGCACTTTGGCGCCCCGGATGCCCCGGGATTTTATGATCAATGTGATGGTCAGTGAGGACCCGGTTTACCTGGCGGAATACATAGCGGGGAATATCCCCATCCAGGTAGCCCAAAAGCAGTCAATTTTGGTTGAGTCCTCGGTGACCAGACGGCTGAAACTGCTGGCTACCATTCTGGAAAGTGAAAACGGGATTCTCAGCCTGGAGCGGGACATTTATGACAAGGTAAAAGAACAGATTGATAAAAACCAGCGGGAATACTATCTGCGGGAGCAGATGAAAGCTATTTCCCAGGAGCTGGGAGAAGATGAAAACGAACAGTCGGAAGTACAGGAGTACCTTAAAAAGATTGCGGCCCGTAAGTTGACCGATGAGGTGCGGCAGAAGCTGGAATCTGAGGCAAACCGCCTGCTTAAGATGCCTTACAACTCCCATGAGGCGGGGGTAATCCGGGGTTATTTGGATACCTGTCTGGAACTGCCCTGGGACTGCTCCACAGTGGATAAAATTGATATACTCAAGGCCCAAAAGCTGCTGGACCGGGAACACTATGGAATGGAAAAGGTGAAAGAGAGGATTCTGGAGCTTTTGGCTGTCCGCAAGCTGGCGCCTGACATTAAAGGGCAGATTATCTGCCTGGTTGGCCCTCCTGGTGTCGGTAAGACTTCTATTGCCCAATCCATAGCCAAAGCCATTGGCAGGAAGTATACCCGCCTTTCTCTGGGAGGTGTGCGGGATGAGTCTGACATCCGAGGCCACCGCAAAACCTATATTGGCGCTATGCCGGGCCGGATCATCAATGCTTTGAAACTGGCCGGCAGCAACAATCCCCTCATGCTGCTGGATGAGGTGGATAAACTGGGCAGCGATTACAAGGGAGACCCTTCGGCGGCTTTGTTGGAGGTGCTGGACAGTGAGCAAAACTTTGCTTTCCGAGATCACTATATTGAAGTGCCCTTCGATCTTTCCAATGTGTTGTTTATTGCCACAGCCAACACCACTTCCACCATACCGGCCCCCCTTTTGGACCGGATGGAAATTATCGAGCTGACCAGCTATACCAGAGAAGAAAAATTTCAGATTGCCAAGCGGCATTTACTGCCCAAACAGTCCAAACGGCATGGCCTCACCAGCAAAAACCTGCGCATTGGAGACGACGCCCTCTACAGCCTGATTGATTACTACACCCGGGAGTCGGGAGTGCGGAATCTGGAGAGAACCATTGGTTCCCTCTGCCGGAAGGCAGCTAAGGAAATAGTCTCTGGTCAAGCCACCCGGGTGACCATTACGGGGAAAAATATTGAAGCCTATCTGGGCCCCAAAAAGTTCCGGCCTGACGAGATTTCTCACCAAAATGAAGTGGGTGTGGTCAACGGCCTCGCCTGGACCTCTGTAGGAGGCGAAATGCTTCAGGTGGAAGTGGCTGTACTGGACGGCAGCGGCAAGCTGGAACTGACTGGCAGTCTGGGTGACGTGATGAAGGAATCCGCCCATGCGGCAGTCAGCTATCTGCGCAGCTGCTGTGACCGGTATCACATTCCCACGTACTTCTACAAAACGAATGATGTTCATATTCATGTGCCGGATGGAGCGGTTCCAAAAGACGG
>CALXEL010000049.1 GCA_944387315.1 uncultured Clostridia bacterium | reverse complement strand
GGGAACGTACCACTTTTTTTCAAAAGAGTCAGTAAAAATGCCACACCTACCAAAGATGTAAACAAACTATATCCCATAGCTTGACGCCAACCCTCCGCCACCAGGACTCCCCCCGCAGTCTTTGCGTGAGCGGACAAAAACAGCAGGTTGCACACCAAAAATAGGACAAACAGCTGTTGATCTGAAATGGTCCCAATGGAAGTGTACAGGGAAAAGCGTTCAATTAAATAGGCGATCTGCCAAAAGACACCCACAGAAAGCAGTCCCCTCACAGCCCGCTGCCCGGATTTGCCAGTCAGATATTCCAGGCCCAAAACCAGAAAGCACAGCCCAGTGACCACACCAGTGGCCACCGAAGCATAGCGGAACAGCTGTTGGGGAATTTCTCCATGAATCTGATAAAAAATGTCACTGGCGCCCTCATAAGACGAAAACTCTACAGCAAGGCCCAACAAAATAGAGGCAAGCCCCAGGACTATACTTTGAGTAGGAGGAGCGGCAGAAACCCCAGGTTCCAGTCTGGAGCATCCTCTGTACAACGCCCACGCCGCCGCCAGCAAAAAAATCCAAAAGGGGAAAACCCACACCGGGGACCCCATATAAAATCCCGTTTGCGGGTCGATGAAAAAATATTTTTGCAACAGCCGCCAAAAGAGGGTGGCGGCAGCGGCAGCACAAAAAACGCCCTGGCAGGCTTTCAGAGATCTCATTTTGGTTCCTCCCTTTGGGATATGGACGGGACAGAGGTCTGCCCCACACCCGGGGAATATTATACCAAATCTTCCCCAGGATGTACAGGAAAGCTTGCTTAGTATCCCAATTTTTACCAGAAAGGTGATGAACCTCATGCGGCTTTCCGCTGTGTTGATTTTTATTCTGGCTGTGCTGATGATTCTCATTCCTGTCACCGCCTTAAAAAATACCGGCCAAACCTTGCCGGTTACCCTATCCCCCTCTCAATCCCAATCCTCCCAATCTGCCAGTTCATCCAGACAGGAGGAGTCATCCTCTTCTCAGGATACCGCCGAGCTGCCGGACAGCGGCAGCCGGCCCACCTCTCTGGGTGAGGAAAGCCTAGGAGAGGAAATTCCCCTCATTGAGAGCTTTCGCATACTCAACCAATCCACCGGCAAGGTGGAGACAGTATCCCTCCAGGACTATGTGCGGGGAGCGGTAGCCGCTGAACTGCCCGCTACCTTCCATGAGGAGGCCATGAAAGCCCAGGCGGTAGCGGCCCACACCTATGCCTTGCGGCAGACCCTTTTGCAGCGGGAAAACCCTGATCCCCAGCTGAAAGGGGCAGATTTTGCCGCTGACCCGGACAATTTAAAAGGCTATGCCCGGGAGGAGGATATGCGGGAGCGGTTTGGGGATATGGCCGATGTCTACTGGAACAAAATCACTCAAGCCGCCGACAGCGTATTGGGGTATCTGCTGGTATACGAGGGGGAGCCCATCCTGGCTGCCTACCACTCCACCTGTGTGGGCATTACCGAGGACGCCTCCAATGTTTGGAGCGGCAGCGCCCCCTATCTGGTGCCGGTGGAATCCCCTGGGGACCTGCTCTCCCCCTCTCTGGAGTCCACTGCGACTTTTACAACCGGAGAGCTGAGAAAAATTCTCACTGACAGCTTTGCTGATCTCACCCTTCCGGAAGATCCCACCCAATGGTTTACCATCCTGGACCGTTCCTCCTCAGGGTATGTGGTTTTAATGGAGGTGGGAAACCTGACCCTTCATGGCAAGGATATCCGGACCGCTCTGGGGCTCAAATCCACCAACTTCAAAATTCTCTCTGAGGGGGACACCATCACTTTTGAAGTCATGGGATATGGACATGGGGTGGGCATGAGCCAGTATGGAGCCGACTATATGGCCCGGCAGGGCAGCACCTTTGATGAGATCCTCACCCACTACTACACAGGCGCCCAATTGGTGCTCCAGCAGTAGTTCCTGACAACCCCAAAACACCAAAAAATCCCTCCTGTACCCTTTGGTACAGGAGGGATTTTTGACACAGAATATGGTAAGTACCGGCGGCGACGGGGCATGGCGTGAACCGCGCCCTCTCCCGCGTCCTCCACCGCTTCGGAAATCCCCTCGCAGAAGGTGGGATGGGGGCGCATAGTAGCTGCCAGCTGCTCCCGGGTCAGGCCCGAAACCACAGCGGTAACCAGTTCCCCAATCAGGTCAGTAGCCCGGCCGCACATCAGCTGGGCGCCCAGCAGCTTTTCGCTTTTAGCGTCAAAAACCAGCTTGACAAAGCCTCTCTCCTGGTTTTCAATGAGAGATTTGCCATTGGCTGACATAATAAATTTCCCGGTGGTCACCTCAATTCCCCGCTGTTTGGCCTCATCGGCGGTAATGCCTACCGAAGCGATCTCAGGATTGGTGTAGATACAGGAGGGAACCGCCTCCAAATTGACCCCTGGACGCTGTCCCGCCGCCAGCTGGGCCACACAGATACCTTGGGCCGAGGCATAATGAGCCAGCTGAATGGGGGAAGCAACATCCCCGATGGCATAGACCTCCGGCAAACTGGTACAAAACTCCTTGTCGGTGACAATCCGGCCCCGCTCCATCTCCACCGATACCCCGGGGCCAAACAGCCCCTGGGTGTTGGGACGCCGGCCAATGGAGACCAGAATCTGATCGGCTTCCAGTTGGGTCTCCTTCTCCTGCTGGGTAAAAATACAGCACAGCCCCTGGGGGCCTTTCTCAATCCGCTGTACCATAGCGCCCGTATACACCTGGATGCCCCGTTTTCTAAAGATCATGGCCAGGTTCTGGGAAATTTCCCGATCCATAACAGGCAGCAGCCGGTCCATGGCCTCTACAATGGTTACCTGGTACCCCAGAGGGGCAAAAACCGAGGCGAACTCCACTCCGATCACCCCACCGCCAATGATCAGCAGCCGCTTGCCATCGGGATGGAACTGTTCCAACAGCTCATCGCTGGTCATCACGCCAGGCAGATCCAGTCCGGGGATGGGAGGACGAGCTGGTACCGATCCAGTGGCCAAAACCACCTTTTGGGCGGTGAGAACCTCTCCATTTACCGTCACCTCATGGGGGGCGGTCAGGGTTCCGGTGCCCCGGTAAAGGGCAATCTTGTTGCCTTTAATCAGTTGTTCCACACCGCTCCGCAGCTGTTCCACAACCTGCTCCTTGCGCTGGTAAATGGCCTGGCCATCCCAGGAAAGCCCCTGAACCCCCAGGCCCAAAGCTTCAAAATGAGAGGCTTCCTCATAGGCCATGGCACTGTGCAGGAGGGTCTTGGTGGGAATACAGCCCCGGTTGAGACAGGTGCCTCCCACCTCCCGGTTTTCCACCAGGGCAACCTTACAACCCAACTGTGCTGCTTTTATAGCGGCCACATAGCCGCCGGGACCGGCGCCAATAACCGCAAGATCAAATTGATACATATTTAGCTTCCTCCTTATATGGTCTCGCGGGTCAGGGCATCCTGGAGTTCCCCGATCAGCTGAGGGTTTTTCTCGGTTAAAGGGGCGATGCTCTCCGCCAGGCCGGCGGGAGAGAAATGGGCGCCCCGCAAAAACGCCGGCAACTGTTCCACCGTCTGCCAATCCAAAGCGTCAGAAAAAACCTGAGCCTCCTTCACCCACTCCCCCTCCAGGGAGAGCCGCAGCTGAATATCCCCCCAGGAAAAACGGCGGGAGAATTCATAGGCAAAGGCCATCGGGCTTTGAAAACGCCACTGACGGGAGGCAAACCGCTGAGTCCGGCGGCCAATTTCCTCCTGGGGCAGCACAGCGTCGGTCAAATATTCCACCCTACCCGGATAGACGCGCTCCATGGCCTCGGTCAGAGCTTGACGTGCCTTGGAAACATCCAACCCCGGGGCCAGCTCCTTTAAATTCACCACCCGGGAACGGACTGAATCCACCCCTTTGGCCTTCAGTTTGTCGGGGGAAACAGTGAGATACCGGGCCATATCCTCAGGATTGGTGTCAATAAGCAGGGTACCGTGATGGCAAATTCCCTGCCGGCTGTGGAAAAACGCGCTGCCGGAAAATTTGCGTCCATCCACAGTGAGATCATTTCGTCCGGTTTGGCGTGCATCCACCCCCAGAGATCGAACCGCCTCCAGCACAACCTGCAACTGACGATCCAAATCATAATCTGCTCTGTGGGCCAAAAAAGTAAAGTTCAAATTGCCCAAATCGTGATAAACTGCCCCTCCACCGGAAAGACGGCGGGCTAAATGCCCGCCGTCTTCTTCCAGCCGGGACACCTGACATTCTTTCCAGGGGTTTTGATTGCGCCCAATCACAACGGTCCGGCTGTTCTGCCACAGGTAGAGCACAA
>CALXEL010000048.1 GCA_944387315.1 uncultured Clostridia bacterium | reverse complement strand
GAACCGACAGATTAGCCATGGAACACAACCTCCTCTCCCTCAAAGACAGGGCCATCCTTGCAGACATGCTTGCAGGTGGGGTCGCCCCTTTCCGGGGCAATCTGGCGGTCTCAGACCAGGCAGGCTCCTACGCCGCAGCCCATCCGCTCCTCCAGGGACACCTGGCAGCGGACCCCTGCCTCCTTGCAGGCCCCCACTACCGCTTCCAGCATGGGGCTGGGCCCACAGGCGTACACAATATCCACCGGCCCTTCAGCCAGCCGGCGGCGGAGCAAATCGGTGACAAAGCCCCGCTCCCCTTTGGTGCCGTCATCGGTGGCCAGCCGCAAATCACAGCCTGCTTTCTGGAAATCCTCCTCCAGAATGGCCAGCCCTGCGGTGCGGAATCCTACAATGGCAGTGGCGTTGGCCCCATAGTGCTTGGCGGTCTCCAGCATGGGAGGGGTACCGATTCCCCCGCCCACTGTCACCACCTTGGCGGTGGGCTCCAGCAGGGTAAAACCGTTGCCCAGCGGGCCCATCACATCCATCAGGTCGCCGGGAGCCAGCTTGGACAGCTCCTCGGTGCCGGAACCCTTCACCTCAAACACAAGGCGCAGGGTACCCTTTTCCCGGTTGATCTCGCAGATAGAAATGGGCCGGCGCAGTGTGTGTCCCGCCACCCGGATGTGGACAAACTGTCCCGCCCGGCTCTGGCTGGCGATCTCGGGACAGTGGACGGTGTAGTCAAAGATGTTTCTGGCCAGGGCTTTCCGGGCCAGAATGGGATAAACCCCCTGCAAATAGCTCATGGTTATCTCCTCCTGTCAAACACAAAAATTCTGTATGGTTGATTGATTATTCCTCGTCGTAGTCGCCGGCCCCGCAGAGAACCGGCTTGCCCTGGGCATCCAGCAGCGGGGTGAGGCCGCCTCCGTAGCCGTTGCCAAAATAGAGGTACTGCACTCCGGTTTCGGTGTCGGCCAAAATCTGGACAGAGGCGCCTATGTGGAGAGATTCCTCATGGATGAGCCGAAAGCGCTTGTCCCGTTTCTTCTGAAACATATCCATTCCCCCTTCTCTTTACAGCACGGGTACCTTTTATTAGTTTACCCTATCCCTGCCCCTTTCGCAACCCGGCGGCAAAAAAGATTTGCATTTTCTCCTCGAAAACGGTATAATAACTAAGCCGTTTTTATGGCGGCAGTCAGTCGCAAGTTCCTGACTCTAAACCACACTACGAAAGGAAACTGAATATGAATCACGAAAAAGCCAGACAGCTGGCCCTGTGCGGCGTCATCGCCGCCCTGTACGTGGCTTTGGGCATCGTCTTTGCTCCTATCAGCTTTGGCCTTGTCCAGATGCGGGTTGCCGAGGCCCTTACCCTGCTGCCCGTCTTTACCCCAGCCGCCATCTGGGGACTCACCATTGGCTGCGTCATCACCAATGCCTACGGGCTCACAGTGGGCGCCAACATCATTGGAGCCGCCGATATTCTCATTGGCAGCGCCGCCACCCTCATTGCCGCCTGTATGTCCTGGCAGCTGCGCCGTTTGCGCTTTCGGGGACTGCCGGTAGCCGCCGCTATCCCCCCCATTTTGGTCAACGCCCTGGTGGTGGGAGCCGAACTGGCTCTGGTCACCGCCACAGAGGGAGCCTTCTGGCCCACCTTCTTCATCCAGGCGCTGCTGGTGGGACTGGGACAATTTGGCAGCTGCATGATTCTGGGCCTGGCCCTCTGCCGCACCCTGGAAAAACTGGGACTGGATAAAAAGCTCTTTGCCTCCCGGCAGCAGAGCGTATAACAGCAATAAAAAATACCTGATGTTTTAGAGCTTGCGTTTAAAACATCAGGTATTTTATTTTGCTCCTTTGGGCTGGCTTCCACAGCCAGTTTCCAAACAGAGACAGCCGCCTCGTGGGCGGCTGTTCTTTTATTTTCTTCTGTCTGAGTTGACAATAATCATCGCCGCCACGCAGCTGAAGATAAAGCAGGCACAGCCGGTGGCCACCATCATCATGGCAACCAGAGACTGCCATCCCTTGGAATGAAAATTTTCCTTACGTGTCACTTCTGTGGTCATAAGCTCCTCCTTGTGCCCCTTTGTTCTGTGGCCGGGCAGTCGCCGGCAAATTTACCTTTCTATTATAGCTCCTTTCCCCGCCTGTGGCAAGGGGAAGCGACCCTTTCAGGGCATATCGGCAAAGTCGGCAAAGCTGCTCTCAATGGGCATGGTGGCCATGGCGTTGAGAGAGAGGTCAGCCCGGCTGCCGGAGAGGTACTCATAGTAGGCCTGGGCCCCGATCATGGCGGCATTGTCCCCACACAGGGAGAGAGGGGGCAGATAGAGGGCATACCCCTGGCTGCGGCACCGCTCCTCCAACATGGCCCGCAGCTGGGAGTTGGCCGATACCCCGCCCGCTACCACAATGGTTTTGGCCCCCAGATCGGAGGCGGCCAGAAACAGGTGGTCACAGAGGATGGTGGCCACTGAGTGGCCAAAGGAGGCGGCCAGATCCACCCGGTCCAGGGGAGTACCCTTCTGGGCGGCGTTGTGGACCAGATTGATCACATTGGTTTTGAGGCCGGAGAAACTGAAATCATAGGGGGAACCCTCCACCTTGGGGTGGGGGAACTGATAGGCCTGGGGATTTCCCTGACCCGACACCTTGTCCATATTGACCCCGCCCGGGTAGTCAAACCCAATGGACCGGGCCACCTTGTCAAAGCTCTCCCCAGCGGCGTCATCCCGGGTGCGGCCAATCACCTGAAAGTCGGTGTAGTCCTTCACCTGTAGAATATGGCTGTGGCCTCCCGACACCACCAGACAGAGGAAAGGAGGTTCCAGCTGGGGATGGGCAATGTAGTTGGCAGCCACATGGCCCCTGAGATGGTTGACCGGAATCAGGGGCTTGCCCGCTCCGAAAGCCAGCCCTTTGGCAAAGTTAACTCCCACCAGCAAGGCGCCGATGAGCCCCGGAGCGGCGGTAACCCCAACAGCGTCCACCTCTTTTAAAGTCAGTCCGGCGTCGGCCAGAGCCTTTTCCACCACACCCACAATCTGTTCCGCGTGGCGGCGGCTGGCGATTTCAGGCACCACGCCCCCGTACTGTTTGTGCTCGGCAATCTGGGTGTGGACCACCGAGGAAAGAACCCTGCGGCCATCCTCCACCACAGCGGCAGCGGTCTCGTCACAGGAACTCTCTATGGCTAATATCTTCACAGTCATCCCCCGTTTTCTCTTGGTTGGCCAGCCCCTCAGGGCTGGTTGTCTCTATGTATTGGCCTCCCCCTGAGGGCAGGTCCAGGTCATTAAAATGGCGTCCTCCACAGGAAAGCGGTAAAAATTCTTTCTTCTCCCCACCGGCACAAAGCCCTGGCGGGTATAGAGGGCAATGGCCCCCTCATTGCCGGCCCGGACTTCCAAAGTGATGGAATCCAGCCGGTTGCGGCATCCATAGCCGGTGAGGGCTTCCACCAGCCGGGAGCCCAGCCCCATCCGGCGAAAGGGCTCGGCCACCGCTACATTGGTGATGCCACCCTCCCCAAACAGGACCCGCATCCCAGCAAAGCCGGCCACCTGGCCCTCTGCCAGGGCCACAAAGTACACCGCCTGAGGGTTGTCCAGCTCCCCGGCAAAGGCCGAAAGGCTCCAGGGCTCGCTGAAGCAGGCGGCCTCAATGGCGGCCACCCCCTCCAAATGCTCCCGGGCCATGGGACAGATCGTGGCAGCTGCCTGGGCGTCTCTATTTGGCGTCATACCAGTTCTCCCCCACTCCGGTATCTACCTTCAGGGGAACCGAAAGGGTCATAGCCCCCTCCATCTCCTCCCGCAGGATGGTTTTTACCTGTTCCACCTCATCCAGTGGGCTCTCTACAATCAACTCGTCGTGGACCTGCAAAATCAGACGGGAGGCCAGCCCCTCAGCCGCCAGCCGGTCAAAGACCCGGATCATGGCGATTTTGATAATGTCGGCGGCAGTGCCCTGGATGGGGGTGTTCATGGCCACCCGTTCCCCAAAGGCCCGGGTCACCCGGTTGGAGGCATGAAGCTCAGGAAGATACCGGCGCCGGCCCAACAAGGTGGTCACATAACCCTCCTCCTTGGCTTTGGCCTTGGTCTCGTCCATATATTTTTGTACCCCACTGTAGGTTTTCAGATAGTCCTTGATATATCGATCGGCCTCGGCCACCGAGACCCCAATGTCCTGGGCCAGAGAGAAGGCGCCGATACCGTATACAATGCCGAAATTGACCGCCTTGGCCCGGCTGCGCATCACCGGGGTGACAAAGAGGGGAGGCAGCCCGAACACCTGGGAGGCGGTCTGGGTGTGAATGTCCTCCCCCGAGGCGAAAGCGGCAATCATATTGGCGTCCTGGGCGATGTGGGCCAGCACCCGCAGCTCGATCTGGGAGTAGTCGGCGTCCACCAGCCGGGCTCCCTCCCGGGCGTGGAAAAACCGCCGCAGGTTGCTGCCGATTTCGGTGCGGATGGGAATATTCTGCAGATTGGGCTCGGTGGAGCTGATTCGCCCGGTGCGGGTCTCGGTCTGCTGAAAGCTGGTGTGTACCCGTCCGTCGGGCCCCACCACCTTGAGCAGTCCCTCCACATAGGTGGATTTCAGCTTGGCCAGCTTGCGGTACTCCAAAATGTCCTCGATGATGGGGTGTTTCCCCCGCAGGCTGTCCAGTACCTCGGCGTTGGTGGAATAGCCACTTTTTGTCTTTTTCTTGGCGGGCAGACCCAGCCGCCCAAAGAGGATCTCCCCCAGCTGCTTGGGGGAATTGATGTTAAACTCCTCACCGGCGTACTGATAGATCCGTTTTTCCAGCTGATCCAGGTCCAGATCCAACTGCCGGCCAAACTGAGCCAGCCCCTGGGTATCCAAAGCGAAGCCCAGCCACTCCATAGAGGCCAGCACCCGGGCCAGAGGTTGCTCCACCTCTCTCAACAGCTTGTCCTGGCCATATTCCTCAATCTTTTCTTCCAGCAGCCGGCACAGGGCGGGGAAAACCGCCCCCTCGCTGACCCATTGGGGCTGTCCCTGTTCCTCCACCGGCGGGGTGGTCAGCTGGTACTCAGCCCCCAGCCGGGCCACCGAGTAGTCGCTGGAAGTGGGGCTGAGAAGATAGGCGGCCAGTTGGCTGTCAAAGGCCACCACCGTCAAGGTTTTCCCCCGGCGGTAACCCCAGCGGTAGAGGCTCTTGCTGCCCCAGGTGCGAAGCTGGGCAGCCCTCTCCTCCACCAGCTGGGCAAGAGCATCAAAGCTCTCCCCTTCCTGGCGGTCAGCCCATAGGACCTTCTCCCCGGTGTAGAGGGCCATGGCCTCCATCTCGTCCCCGGCAAAGGAAAAAAGCATGTGGGCCTCCCCCTCCAATTGGTGAGTCAGCTCCTCCAAAGTCAGCTTCTCCACCGGCAGGGGAGCTGTCTCTTTCTCCTGAACGGCAGGGTCCTCCCCCGGCCCTCCGGCGTCGGTAAGGCCAAATTTCTCAATGAGGGAAAACATCTCCAGCTTTGCCAGCAGCTGATAGGCCCGGGCCGGGTCCCCCGGCTGCCGGCGGTAGTGTTCCAGATCGGTGGGGATGGGAGCGGTGCGGCAGATCTCCGCCAGCTCCCGGCTCAAACGGCAGATCTCCTCTCCCGCCGCCAGTTTCTGCCTCACCCCGGCTTTGATGTCCAGGCTGTCCAGGTGGCTGTAGATATAGTCGATGGAGTGATACCGGCCGATAAGGTCCAAAGCGGTTTTCTCGCCGATGCCCGCCACTCCGGGAATATTGTCCGAACTGTCCCCCATGAGAGCTTTTACCTCGATCAGCTCCCGGGGGGAAACCCCATACTTCTCCCGGATGGCCGCCACATCGTATACATCCGCCTGGGCCCGGCCCATCTTGGTGGTGGCAAGCCGGACGGTGACACAGTCATCCACCAGCTGTAAGCTATCCCGGTCGCCGGTGGCAATGACACAGCTCTCCCCCTGGCTGCAGCTGGCGCTGGCCAGGGTACCCAGAATGTCATCGGCCTCATACCCTTCGCAGGTGACCATGACAAAGCCCAGGGCTTCCAGCAGCTCTTTGAGCAGGGGCAGCTGGTCGGCCAGCTCCTGGGGCATCCCCTTTCTCTGGGCCTTGTACCCCTCATATTTCAGATGGCGGAAGGTGGGCGCCTTTAAATCAAAGGCGCAGGCGATGGCATCGGGCTGCACCTCCTCACAGAGTTTCAGCAAAATATTTAAAAAGCCATAGATGCCGTTGGTGTATATTCCCTCTTTGGTGGTGAGCACCTTGATGCCGTAAAAGGCCCGGTTGAGCACACTGTTGGAATCCACTGCCAGTAGTTTCATAACATCCTCCCTGCGGTTGCCTGGCCCAGACTGCTGCCGGGGCCGGTTTCCTCTGCAATACTCTTTAGTATACCACATTTTTCCCATAAGTTGAACCACAGAGGCCGGGTTTCTTTTGCCTTTGGGCAGCTTTTTGCCATCGGCCACCCTTGCAACTGGCCGCCGCCTTTGGTAAAATTAAATGTTGAATCAATACCTGTTTGAAAATAAGGGGATTATCACTTGAAAATTGAAAATCTTACACTGCCCAAAACCGCCGCCCTGGCCCCTATGGCAGGGGTAGCGGACCGGGCTTTTCGGGAAATATGCAAGGAGTTTGGCGCCTGCTACCTGGTGGGAGAGATGGCCAGCTCCAAGGGGATCGTCTATAAAAGCGACAAGTCAGCCCAGCTGCTGGAAACCGGCCCGGAGGAACATCCGGTGGCGGTTCAGCTCTTTGGGGACGAACCGGAGACCATGGCCCAGGCGGCCCGGTTTGCCTTACAGTACCACCCGGATGTGATCGATCTGAACATGGGCTGTCCCGCCCCCAAAATCGCCGGCAACGGCGGGGGCAGCGCCCTGATGAAAAATCCTCTGCTGGCCAGCCGGATTATTGAGGCAGTGAGCCAGGCGGTGGAGCTGCCGGTGACGGTAAAATTCCGCAAGGGCTGGGATGAGGACCACTGCAACGCAGTGGAGTTTGCCCGGATGGCCCAGGAGAGCGGCGCCGCGGCTATCACCATCCATGGCCGTACCCGGCAACAGATGTACGCCCCTCCGGTGGATCTGGACTGTATCGCCCAGGTCAAGGCGGCGGTGTCCATCCCAGTCATCGGCAACGGGGATGTCACCGACCTGGAATCGGCCATCCGGATGTATGAGTATACCGGCTGCGATCTCATTATGGTGGGACGGGGTGCCCTGGGGGCCCCCTGGCTCTTCACCCAGCTGCGAGACTACTTTCTCACCGGCAAGATCACCCCGGAGCCTTCCCTGGAGGAGAAAATGGCGGTGATGGTCCGCCACATCTCCCTGGCCTGTGCCTACAAGGGGGAGTACATCGCCCTGCGGGAGGCCCGCGAACATGTGGCCTGGTATATGAAGGGCTTTCGGGGGGCGGCGGAGTTCCGCCGGATGGCGGGACAGATGAGCTCCCTGGAGGATTTAAAGGCCATTGCTGCCCAGGTGCTGGCCCAAAACCAAGAGAACTAAATCCTATAAAAAACCGGCGGCTTTACAGCCGCCGGTTTTGTTATTCTGCCTGAGGCTGTGGAGCCACCTTGTTGCGGTCCTCCACCACCTTGCCGTCAATAATCCGGATGATCCGGTTGGCCGATTCGGCAATACCGTTGTCGTGGGTAATCAGCACAATGGTCCTGCCCTCGGCGCTCAGCTCCCGGAGAATGGCCATAACGTCCTCTCCCGACTTGGTGTCCAGGTTTCCGGTGGGCTCATCGGCCATGATAATGGGAGGCCGGGCGGCAATAGCCCGGGCGATGGCCACACGCTGCTGCTGGCCGCCGGAGAGCTGATTGGGCCGGTGGTTGATCCGATGGCCCAATCCCACCCGGTTCAGGGCCTCAGTGGACAACTGCCGCCGCTCCTCTTTGGGCATCCCCCGGTAAATGAGGGGCAGCTCCACATTTTCAATGGCAGTCAGGCTGGGGATCAGGTTAAAGCCCTGAAAAATAAATCCAATCTGTCGGTTGCGGATATCTGAAAGCTCATCGTCACTCATCCCAGCTACATTGACGCCATCCAGAAAGTATTCCCCACTGGTGGGCACATCCAAACAGCCCAGCATATTCATAAAAGTGGATTTTCCCGAGCCGGAGTGGCCAACAATGGCCACAAACTCCCCCCGGTCAATGGAGAGGGAGATTCCATCCAGCGCCCGGACCTCATTTTCGCCGGGATTGTAAATTTTATAAAGATCCTTTACCTCGATCAGTTTGGCCAAACGTAACACATCCTGTCTGCTGTAGTAAGCCCCCAGGGCCATAATCATTATCATAAGTAGAATACTCTAATAGTATGCCTTTCTTCTGGTGAATTCAAGACGATTTTATGAACAAACCATAGCTTTTCCCTAAAAAGCAAAAGGGAAACCGGCCTTTTAAAAATGCCGTTGATTTTCCGGGATATTACAGGTATACTGTTAATATCGCATTAACACGGCAGGCATTAAAAACAGGCGAGGTATTCTATGGGCAGGTATCCAATGCGAACGCGTTATCTGATTTGCAGTTTTTTTATTTTACTTATAGTGGCCATTGGCGGATTCTACCTTTTAAAGCATCTCAACAGCAAAGTAGATTTGTTTTTGCTGACCCTGTTGGGACTGTCTGCTTTAGGAGGCTATTTGGGAGAGCGCTTCTGCCAGCCAGAATTTTTTCTGTGGAACCCACCACCTGTAAAAAACCGGGAAGTAGCCGCTCTGTTCTGCCGTCGTGCCAATAGTCATCTCCAGCATATTCTCTGGCCTGCTATGGGCTTTACACTTCTCTCCACCATCTTGCGGTTTTCTATTTGGTTGGATATTGTCATTGCCCTTTTGGCTCTGGTTGTTGCCTACAGCGGTATTTACCGCCGTTTGCGTCAGGGCAATTACCTGCATAGATGACAGCCTCACCAACAAAGATAAAAACAAGTGGTCCTCCCTGTGGGAGGACCACTTTATTTTTGGTAGCCGCCTGATAGGCGGCAGGGGAACTAAAGGGAAAGTCTTTTAGCTGTCAGCCAGCAAAAAAGAAAGGAACCCAGATAGCACCCCAGACCGATGAGAACCCAAGTCCACAGTCCTGGATCAGTCAGGCTGAAGGCCACCCTCTCGGTTGCGCTGGTCAAGGCGGCGGTGGCCCCGGTGGCAATGATAGTACCTATGGTGTTGCGGAGATTGGCGGAAACGGGGAGCCTTCCCCACTTCTCCAGCAGATACAGGGGCAGCAGTGCCGAGAGGCTCAGCAAAGTTCCGGCGGGAAAGGACACCACACCCCAGGGGGAAAGAATCCCCGACTGGGGGAAAATTCCACTGAGCAGCTTCCACATCCCCCAGACTGCCAGGGTGTAGGGGGGCAGAACAACAGCAGTCATAACCAGGCCGGAAAGGTAGCTGCCAGCCATATAGTCCCCGGTGGTCACCGGCAAAGTGTAGCGGATGGCGCTATCCCCTCCATAGTCCAAACTGAGAATCTGAGCGAAGATTGCCACCAGATAGACTGCCGCCAGGGTTTTTAAAAACATGAGATAAACCGAGATGCCCAACCCAAACACAAAGGATATGACAGAAAATACCCCGGCTATAATCAGCATAGCGGGGCCTTCCGCCCGCAGAGACGCAAAGAAATACAGGCAGTTTTTTCGCAGAACCCAGCATACTTCCTGTCTGGACATACTCAAAGCCCCCTTCGTTTATAGGCCACCAGTGTGGAGAACCGGTAGGAGAGCAGGAACAGAACTCCCGCCGCCGCCAGAACTCCCCAGTGAAACAGACCAGCAGTGGCTGTGGGGTCAACCGATGGCGTGCCCCCTACCGTATACAGCCCGGTGAGCAGCCCAGAGCCTAAAAAGCCCACCAGGTAGACGGCCATAATGGCCATACGGGAACGCATGACGCCGAAATAGTAAATGAGAGGCAGCATAATACTGACCAGGGCCAGACTCACTGCCAGATAGAATAGCAGCATAGCTCCTATGCTCCGGCTGGTCATGCCCACCAACCGCCCCGCCAAATTGATCACCCAGAAAACCAGGCTAAAGGCCACGCACTCCACAAAAACAGTGAGGTACCGGGCGGCGACCACCTGGGAGAGGTCCACCGGCAGAGAAAAGGCCAGGGTGCTGCTGCAGCTTTGCTCCTCCAGGGAGGCAAGGCCATAGCAGGTGAGGTAGACCAATAAAATGGGATAAAAGGACATTCCGGCCGATACCCCTATAAAGGAGACCAGCGCCCCCAGCGCCCCCAAAAAGAGAAGGTAAAATTTCATGGTGGCCCACAGCACCATACAGTCCTTACGAATCAGCAGCTTCAGTTCTCCCATGGTTCATCCCTCCTTGTGGTGTAAACCATAATATCCTCGATGGTGGCCGGATCGTAGACTACTTCCTGGCCAAAGGTTTCCCGGGCCAGTGCGGCGTCCCGGCAGAGGCCTCGGAACCCCACTCCGGTCTGTACCAGCCCGGTGAAGATTCCCCGGGTGTCGGGGGTAATCAGACTATTGTCCCCCTTGACGATACAGGAGTTTTCCAGCAAGCTGTCCTTCTCCTGGGTAAAGACCAGCTGGCCCTGATCAATGAGAATCAGATAGTCTCCCGCGTGTTCCAGATCACTGGTGATGTGGGTGGAATAGAGTATGGTCATCTCCTCATCGGCCATCCGCTCCTTGAGAATGTCCAGAATCTCCGCCCGGGCCACCGGGTCCAGATTGGCGGTGGGCTCGTCTAAAATCAGCAGTTTGGGCCGGTGAGAGAGGGCCATAATCAGATAAAACAGTTTGTTCTGCCCCTTGGAAAGCTTCATCACCTTGTTGTTCTGTGGAATCTCAAACCGCTTTATATACCGCTGGTAGAGATCCTCATCCCAGTTGTGATAAAAGGGGGCGATCATGTCATGGATCTGGCTGACCTTACACTGTCCAATATATCCGGACACATCCCCTACCAGTCCAATGTCCTGTTTGATCTCCCTGCCGTTCTGGGCCATGGTTTTGCCAAAAATTCGGATCTCACCCCTGTCTGGGGCAATCATATCCATAATCAGCCGAATGGTAGTGGTTTTCCCGGCGCCGTTGCGCCCTACAAAACCGGTGATATAGCCCTGGGGAATGTCCAGGCTTGGGATATTCAGCTCAAAGGTGGGATATTTTTTCACAAGACCACGAATGGATATGGTATTCATATAGATTCCTCCTCATAAAGCAGGGCGATCATTTCCAAAAGCTGTTCCTTGGGGATCTGAGCCGCCTGGGCGGCATCCACCGCCTGCTGAAGATACCCCTCAATTTTTTGCAGATGCATTTCCATAAGCCGCTGGGGGTTCTGGACCGCCACAAAGGTGCCCTTGCCTGCCACTGTGGACAGAAAGCCCTGGGCTTCCAGCTCCTCATAGGCCCGTTTGGTGGTGATGATGCTCACCTGCAACTCTCTGGCCAGCACCCGGATGGAGGGCAGCAGCTCTCCCTGGGCCAACCGCCCTGAAAGAATCTGTCCCTTGATCTGGTCCACAATCTGCTCATACATGGGGACAGCCGAGTGGTTGGACAGATTGATATTGACCATGTGATTCCCTCCCAACTGTGTATATACTGTTTATATATTATATATACAGTATATACACAGTATTCCACCCTGTCAACCCCATTTTGGAAAGAAAAGTAGATTTTTCTTGCGGGGAACCCACCGACTGGGGTATGATATACCAGAGTTCACACGAAAGGAAACACCTATGGATATTCTTTCTATTTTAAAAAGCCCCCAGGGATACTGGGGAGAAAACCTGAATATTCCCTCTTCCCTTAAGGAAAAGGCCCAACGGCTCTGCTGGGAATACAACCATCTGCCCCCCGACCAGGGAGAGCGGCGGCAGCAGATCCTGGGAGAGCTCTTTGGCAGCTGTCATCCCCTGACCTTTATCCAGCCGGACTTCCACTGTGACTACGGCTTTAATATCCACACCCATGGCCTGACGGTCATCAACTACAACTGTGTCATACTGGACACCTCCCCGGTACAGATTGGAGCCAACGCCTTTCTGGCTCCGGGGGTATGTCTGGCCTGCGCCGGCCACGCCCTCCAGGGGGACCAACGGGCCCAGGGAATCAGCAGCTCCCGGCCCATTACCCTGGAGGAGAATGTGTGGATTGGAGCCAATGCCACCGTCTGCGGTGGGGTTACCATCGGCAAGGGATCGGTAATCGGCGCCGGCAGTGTGGTCACCCGGGATATTCCCCCCGGTGTGGTGGCGGCCGGAGTGCCTTGCCGGGTCATCCGTCCCATTACTGAAAAAGACCGACTTGCTCCAGAAGAACTGAGCTTTTAAATGAAAAGCCCCGGCATTTCCATGGAAATGCCGGGGCTGTTTTTATCCTGTCTTAGGGTTGAGGTTTATAGTCCTGGTCGGGATCGTCACCGTCCTGCTCAAAGACCACATAGCGATGCACCGCGTTTTCATATGCCCAGGAGATTGCTTTCTGAATCAGATAGAGAACTCCCGCCAACGCGCCGATTGCTGTTAAGATTTTTGCCAAAAACTTCATAAAGCACTGCCTCCTTTAATTGGGCACATCTCTGTGCACCTGTATCCAATATGGTTTGAATCAATAAGAAACAACAGACATAACAGAAAGGCTGCTTCGCCCAAAGGGATCGCCTGCGGCAAAATCCGCCGGGTACAAGCTGCCCTGGTGGGGACGTTTTCCAGTGGAGAGCTTATACAGGTTGCCCGCTATCTGGGTAATCTGTTCCGGATTCCACTGGGGGTCCACCTGTTTGAGCAGAGAATGGGGCAGGGTCAGGGTTGCTCCCCAATAGACCCCCTGTAAGTCCTCTCCCTCAAACCGATGTACCAGCATCTGGTCCGCCGGCACCTGTCTCTCTCCCACTTTGAAAACTGGCTCACCCTGGGGGAAAAACTCCACCGAAAAGACGGAATCTTCCTCAGAGGAAAGGGCGAATACCCCTTTTAAAGAGCTCTCTGGCTCAGGGTGGGTCTCAAAGGCCCACAGCTGCAAAATCATCCCATCCTGATTGATGCAGATTCTGCCCTGGGCATAGGGCTTATAATCCCGCCGTTCCAAAGGGTAGTCAATAATCTTGGCCACCGGCAGGGAATCAAATTTGGGATGTCCTTTTACTTTACTGATTTTAAACGCCATGGGAGAATACCACCGTTTCTGCTAGTTTTCTCAACATCTGTTGCCATTATATCATATTCTGTGTCAAAATAGTTGGAAAAATGTTGCAGTTTGATGAATTTTTTCAGAAAACACCTGCGCACTTTACTTCCCGGTTCATTCTTCCCGCAAAAAAGAAAATCTATACCGTTTGAAAAAGAGAAAATCTATCCCCGAGACAGGTTCTTTTCCTGGTAACCAATGGCCCCGCTGCCCTTTTGCAAAGCAGCCATACCGGTGCGGGCCAGTTCCAGAATCTGATAGGGAGAGAGCAGCTCGATCAGCAGCTCCACCTTCTCCGGCTTGTCACAGAGCTCCACCGTCAGGGTGGTGTGAGAGATGTCCACAATCTTAGCGTTTAAAATCTTGGCCAAATCCACCACCTGTCCCCGGTCCTTGGCCTGTACCTGTACTTTCACAAGCGCCAGTTCCCGGCGGGTGCTCTCCTGAGTGGGCAGTTTTTTTACTTTCAGTACATCCACCAGTTTATTCAGCTGTTTTTCTACCTGTTCCACTGTCCGGGCATCCCCATCTACTACAATGGTCATCCGGGAGATGGTGGCGTCCTCGGTGGTACCCACTGTCAAACTGTGGATGTTAAATCCCCGGCGGGCAAAGAGCCCCGCGATCCGGGAGAGCACACCCGCTTTATTTTCTACCAGCACCGATAAAATCTGTCTCACAGGGTCTCCTCCTTTTCCATGGTGGGCTCACAGGGATCAATGATACATTCCAACAGGCCTGGCCCGGGCTCGGCCAACAGTGCCTCGAGCCCCGCCAACGCCTGCCGCTGGTCGGCGGCCCGCCAGGCGGGAATCCCATAGGCTCCGGCAATTTTCTGAATGTCCGGCACCCCGCCAAGGGAAACTCCAAAGCAGTTGCCTCCATAGCTGTCCCGCTGAATCTGCCGTACCAGCCCCAGGCCGGCGTTGTTCATCACCAGAATTTTTACCTGGGCCCCCTCCTGCACCAGGGTGGCCAGCTCGTTCATCTGCATCTGAAAGGAACCGTCCCCACAGATGGCGGCCACCTGCCTGTCCGGGGCTGCCAGTTTGGCTCCCAAGGCCGCCGGCAGAGAGTACCCCATGGTGCCCATCCCACCCGAGGTCAGCAGCCGTCCCCTGTCCAAATCAAAAGCGGAGGCGGTCCACATCTGGTTTTGGCCCACATCGGCGGCGATGACGCCGTCGGCCGGCATCCGGGCGCAAAGTTCCCTTACCACCCACCGGGGATTCAGACCACGCTCTCCTGGCAGAACCATTTCAGCGTGAGACCTGGCAAACAGTTCTTTCATCCACTCCTGGCTCTGGGCCCTGGGGGCCAGCTGCAAAAGCTGTTCCAGCACCAGACGGCAATCCCCCACCAGAGGGATGGCGGTGCCCAGATTTTTGCCAATCTCCGCCGGGTCCACATCCATGTGGACCAACCGCTGTCCCCGGCTTTCCAGCTGCTGGTAGGAGACCGCCCGGTCTCCCAGACGGGCCCCCAGCACAATCAGCAGGTCGGCCTGGGCCAACGCCTTTCTGGCTGTCTGGCCGGCCAGTTCCCCCAGCATACCCAGATAACAGGGGTGCCGCCGGGAGATGGCCCCCACCCCCATCAGGGTGGTCACCACTGGAATCTCCGCCTCCCGGGCAAACCGATCCAGCTCCTTCCACCCGCCGGCGCTGATAACCCCACCCCCTACACAGAGCAGAGGCCGGTGGGAGGCCTCAATGGCCTGGGCCACCCGTTTCACCTGTAGGGCATTGCCCCGGACGGTGGGCTTGTACCCCCGGATCTCCACCTTG
>CALXEL010000047.1 GCA_944387315.1 uncultured Clostridia bacterium | reverse complement strand
TTACCAAAGAGGCACCTAACTATTCTGCTGGTCCCGTTTAATAGGCAAGTGTATTTCCAAATTCAAAACTGTTTTTGTATTTTAAGAAATAAAAAGATTCCCTGTCCTTGGGACAGGGAATCTTTTTGCACAAAAGGCGTTTTTATAAATCTATTTCTCCAAAGTTTCAACTGCCTTTCCAATGCGCTTTAAAGCGTTGATATATTGCGCTACCACCACATAATTTTTCAGATCCTGGCAATCTAATCCCTGAAAAGCGCATAGCTCATCCCAAAGGAGGGTACTGCCTTCCACCTGATAAAAACCGCTGGACAGATCAATGCCAACAAAAATTTTTGTGATCTCACCACCCCACAAGTTGGGGCTGTCCTGATTTTCAGCACGGTAAAATTTCTGCCCGCACCCACAATTTTCCAGATAAAAACACCTGAGAAGAGGCTTTTTCCCTGAGGGGAGCTTCTTGTACAAATATTCGTTGTTTATTACATTTTCCTCAATGATGGACAAAGCTTTTGGGTCACGAATTTCGGTGAGTGGATAGTTGCTTTGCAAATAATCTAAAAGTTCCTTTCCGCTTTTGCGGTTGGGGCGCAGAGTATTCCTGTAGTGGTTCCAAATGCCTTGCCATTCTAGTAGCGTCTGCGGAGATGGCGGTTGTACTATCATTGAAAGAGCCTCCTAGCTATCTATCGCAATTCTCTTGATAAGACTATTTCCAGTATATCATAGCTGGTAAGGGTCCGCAACGACAGTTCTGAACCAGGATGGTATATTGATTGGCAAGAGGGGGCAGGATAGAAATAAATACAGGTACTACAAAAATATCTGTTGGATAAATTTTTAAAAAAGATATTGACAAGAGGTAATGGATATAATATAATGTAATTCGCCTGATATTTCAGGCGAAAAATGGCGGCATAGCTCAGCTGGCTAGAGCATTCGGTTCATACCCGAAGTGTCGTTGGTTCAAATCCAATTGCCGCTACCATTAAAATGAAAAGCCCGTACATGCGGGCTTTTCTAAAAATGGCCCGTTGGTCAAGAGGTTAAGACACCGCCCTTTCACGGCAGTAACGCGGGTTCGATTCCCGCACGGGTCACCAAATTATATAAAATCCGAACTTTCCGCCAGTGGCGGCAGGTTCGGATTTTTTTGTTTCAGCGGAAGCTGGGAAAGTTGTTTGCCCCCCAGAGGACATACGATATATTGACCAATTATATGGGAAAATATAGAAAATTTTACCAAGATGTGCTATACTAAAAAAATAAGTGTGTTTTACAAAAGAGAAACACACAAAAAGGAGAGCAAATAAAATGAAAAAGTTTATAACCCTTGTGGCAGCTTTGGCTCTGATTGTTTCCCTGGCCGCTTGCCAAGAAAAGCCATCTTCCAGTGTATCTGACAGTTCCGCTTCCCAGTCCAGCAGCGCAGAAAAAGACGCGGAAGAGAGTTCTGAGGCAGAGGAGTCTGAGGAAGAATCTTCCGAGGCTGATATGGAAGAGGAAGAACTTGTGGAAGAAGAGGGACCTCTGGCAGCTATGACTGGCGGAGAAAACAGTATTTCGGTTGTTCTGGGTGAGGATGTCCTTGCTCAGTTCACACTGCCTACCGAAACCGCGGTCTACAGCAAACTGACCTATTCCGAGGGAAGTTCTATCGCACAGATGATGCATCCGGTAATGGATGGTGTCAGCGGCTCCACGATAATAGAGGTATACAATGGTACCAGCCAGGAGTACTATGATGAGTATAAATCCATTGCCGGTGTTGACGGCGAGGACGCGGAAATGATCACCAAGGATCTGGATGGACGGGAAGTGCTGATTGGAAAAGCAGCAAGCCAGTCTGTCAACGACATGAAAAAGGAAGTTTGCTCGGTAGCATACCTGGTATGTGTGCCGGTCAGTGACAATGTGACCCTTGGGTTCCGGATCAATGGTTCCTATGGAGTGGGAAATGAGCTTGTGTTGGATGACAGCGTCATTGATATTCTGCTGAGCCATTGCGCTTTCTAAACAGCCGACAGGACAGCTTATGTACAGCCCAGAGCCGGAAAGCTCTGGGCTGTATTTTTATGCTGGGGTGGGGAGGGACACGTTAGAAAATAAACATTTTGAAAACTATAGGGAGATCCCTTTGACATTCCGCCGGGGAAATGGTATTATGTACCACAATTTCAGAATGAATATATGGAAAAGGAGAATGACAGTATGACATACGCGGTAGTTTACAGTAGTAAGACCGGGAATACCAAGGCCATTGCCCAAGCAATTGGAGAAGCGCTGCCAAAGGCCCAGTGTGTTTATATAGGGGAACCGAAGAAGGAAGGAGCAGAGGCAGATATCATTTTTGCCGGCTCCTGGACCGATAAGGGAAACTGCGACCAAGAAATGGCAGCCTTTTTAGAGGGACTGAAAGGCAAAAAGGTGGCTCTATTTGGAACAGCGGGCTTTGGTGGCTCCCAAGAGTATTTCCAACAGCTTGCCCAGCGCTTTGCCCAGCACCTGGAGGGGAGCAACCAACTGGTTGGCAGCTATTTTTGCCAAGGGAAAATGCCCCAGGCTGTACGGACCAGATATGAGAAGATGGCCCAGGATGCTCCCCAGGACCCTAAGGTGAAAGGAATGTTGGAAAATTTTGATCGGGCAGCCAGCCACCCGGACCAAATAGATTTGGCCCAGGCTCAGGATTTTGCCCGTCAAATTTGGAACCAAATACAATAAAACAGAATACACCACAGATCTAAAAAGCTCCGCCCAGAATAGGGTGGAGCTTTTTTGTATTTACCCCTAGTTGTACAAAAATATACCAAAAATAAATCTATGCAATAAAAGTACAAATAGTTTTATTAAAACACAAAACAAATAATAAACTTTAAAATCAAAAATACTATAAGTATATAAAATGAAAAGATAAATGTAATAAACAGTATTGTGCATTACACAGTAGTGTGTTATAATGAGTACATTCCAAACAGGATAGAGGTGGTTGTTTGAATACCCAACTGCGCAAAGGCGTCATTGAAATGTGCATTTTGGCACTGATTGAGCGGCAGGATATGTACGGTTACGAAATTGTACAGTCCATTGCCCAACACACCGATATAAATGAAGGAACCGTCTATCCCATATTGCGCCGGCTCACCATGGAAAACTACTTTTCTACCTATTTGGTAGAGAGTCGTGGAGGACCTGCCAGAAAGTATTATCGGATCACTCCACTGGGACGGGAATATCTTTCCCGCAGTATAGGCGAGTGGAGACAGATGGAAAAAGTGGTGGATATTATCTTGAGAGGTGAGTCGGTATGATGACCAAACTGGAATACTTAAAAATTTTGGAAGATACCTTAAAAACCCGGTTGAGCCGCCGGGAAGTGGATGAGATTATGCGGGACTACGCCGAATATTTTGTAGAGGGCCAAAAACAGGGGAAAAGTGACTATGAAATCGCCCGCAACTTGGGAGACCCGCAGGAGGTGGCCCGGCAGATTATAGGGGAGAGCCAGCAGAGAGGCGCTGCCCAAAGCCAGGGGAATTCCTTTTCCCAGGCAGCGGCTCAGGCCAAAGAGACAGCCCGGAAAGCGGCAGATAAAACAGGGGGCTGCATGAGCTTTTTAGGAAAACTGCTTTTGTTGTGTGTAGCCATTATGCTGCTCCCCTTTGCCTTGGGAATTCTGGGGGCGGTGCTGCTGGGATTGCTGGGGGTACTGCTGGGATTCGCCACAGCGATTATAGGCTGTGGAGCTGGTATCGTAAGTGGTTTTATCTGTTTGGTACTGGCCTGCCTCTGTGTGGGTACTTTGCCTGCCACTGCCGTTGGACTGGGGATTTTGGTATCCATTGGGCTGGTAGCGGCCGGTATCTTTGGAATCACACTGCTTATTTGGCTGCTGCTTTTGTTGCTGCGGGGGCTGAAATGGCTGTGCCAATGGGCGATTTCTCTTTTTCGAAAGCCCAAATCCCAGCCGGAGCAAAATCAGTGGAACGTGCCCCCATCCATGGGTGCTGAAAACCCAGGAAATGGGGAAGAACCGGTAAAAGAACAACAGGATCAGGACCCCTGGCAGCAGGAGAAAGATGGGGAGGGGAAAGAAAATGATTAAGAAAATCCTATTGATTTCTGGAAGCATCATGCTGCTCTGTATCATAGGGGCCGCGGTGCTGGTACCTATTGCGGTGGCGGATTCGGTGGATGCCGCTGCCCAACTGGATCAGATCTACAACAAGATGGAAGAAGCCGCCTCTTTTTCTGGGGAAGGGGTAACCCAGGTACAGTTTACCGGAAGCAGTTGGACCGAACGGCTGGAGGTGGTGACCAGCCCCGATGAGGATATCCATGTGTATACCAATGGGTATCGGATGACCGACACCCGGTATGATTTTCGGCTGAGTGAAGAGGGGGAGCTGGAAATTTATGTGGAGCGCAGTGCCCCAGGTATCGCTTCCCTCACCAAGGATAATCTTCTCAAGGCCTTTGCCGCCCAGATGAATAACCGTTGGGAAAACCAGGTACGGCTGGCCCTGCCCGCTGAGGTGGCCTTTAATTTGGATGTCAATGTTTGGGCTCTGCGGATTGACGATGGGGTAAAGACCATAGAACCTCCCCAGGAGCACCCCGACTTGGAATGGGAAACATCCCCTGAAATTGCACAGGAAGCAGAGGGTGAGCTGACCCCGGAGAGGCTGCTGGGGCTTTCCACCCAGCTGCGGGAGTGCAATGACAATCTGGTGGAGTATTACCGGCAGATTCGGGCAAACACCCTGACCGACGAGGAGTTTTGGCAGCAGGCGCCCATTTACCTGGAAGAAAGCCGGGATATATTGGGATGGGTTTATCAGGGAGAGATGGACCGGGATGTATTTAAGGCTGAGCTGATGGAATACGGTGAAAAAATGGCCCAGTATAACATCATTGTGCTCCAGCGGGAATATGCTCTGGAACAATATGAGCAGGAACAAATCACCAAGGAGTCCTTTTACGAAATAGATTTGAAACTGGATGATCTGGCCGAAACTGTGGAGGAACAGCTGGAACCTTTGCGCTACCTGGAAGAGATCATTCCCTCTTTGGAACGGCAGCTGAATTTGGATGCCCTTATAGACAACACCATTGATGGAAAATTCCTAGAAGTATACAAAGAAATATAATTTATAAATTGTATTTATTTTTCAATACTAATAGGATAATATTATTATTGCTTTACCTCTAGTTGATAGAAACTGTATAATTCAAGGGAAAATACCCCTGTCCTGATTTGGACAGGGGTATTTTCCTTCTCTGGGGGTATTCAAAGGAGGGGAAAAGGGCTATAATAATTTCTATCCCGTTTTCTCAAACAATCCAACCAGAAAGGAGTGTCCCTTGTATGAAAAAGCCACAGCGGGAATTGGTTCTCATCTGGCGTATCCGGCTTTTGGCCCTGACCCTCATTCCCTCTTTTCTCACCAGCTTTTTGTTGTGGGATTACCCCTTTTTCTGGCGTCTGGCAACGGTGGGATGGTGTCTGGGGGCAGCTTTTTTCTTTTTTTGGTACTGTCCCAAACGGTATGACCGGTTGGAATATGGCATCCATCAAAATATCTTTCAGGTGACTGATGGGGTGTTCTGGCACAACCTCAAGGGAATCCCACTGGGGAATATCCAGTCTGTCTCCCTGAGCACCACATGGCTTTTGAGCTGTTTTGGGCTGACAACCCTTAAGGTCCGGGGGGCAGGCAGCCTTTTGGCTGTGCCCGGACTGCCCAAGGAGTATGCCAGACGGCTTCAAAGTTTTTTGTTGGAATCCAGGGGAGGGCAGAACCAGTGATCCAAAGGAAACATCCCCATCCAATCTATATTGTCCAGTCCCTTTCCCGGTATATTCTCCTTTTGCTCCTGCCTTTGGCCAGAGGCGCCATTGCCGCTTTTCAGGGGTCGGTGACCCAGTGGTTGGCAGGAGCCTGGTTTGATTTAAGCGTTTTATTTCTAATCTTCCTGTTGGGGTTTCTCCGCTGGCTCAGTATCACCTATACCCAGCAGGGAGACTGCCTTTGGGTGCGCAAAGGGCTGCTGATCCCAAGCCAAACGGCTATCCCTCTGGAAAAGATCATTACCTTCTCCGCGGTGAGCCCTCTGGTTCTCAGGCCCCTCAGGGCGGTAGAACTGCGGGCGGACACCCCCGCTGGCAGCTTTCAAAAGGCGGATTTCTCTCTGACCGTATGGGCTCACCAGGCAAAACAGCTTTTGGAAGCGGGAGCCAGGGAAGGAGATCCCCTTTCTCAAAAACCCGCAGAGGAGCGGACCTATCAGCCTGGAATATTGGCAATTGCTGTTTTGTCTGTTTTCACTTCCAACTCTTTGGCAGGGGTGCTGCTGAGCGCCACCTTTGTAAACCAGCTGGGCCAGATTGCTGGAACTACCCTTTCCAGTCATCTCTACGGCGCTTTTGAGCACATTATCCGGATTTTGGCCTTTGGGGTGCCTCCCGCGGCGGCGGCGGTGGCCTGGCTGCTGTTCGGTGGATGGCTGGTGGCCTTTATTTCCAACCTGCTTCGCCATCTGCGTTTTACAGTCAAGAGCAGCCCTCAGTTTTTAAAGATTTACAGTGGGCTTTTTACCACCCGCCAATATCAGATTCGGGTATCCTCCATCGGCTATCTGGACATCCGGCAAAGTCTGGGTACCAAGATTTTAGGGGTGGCGTCAGTCTTTGTCCATTCCATCGGCTACGGAAAAAACCGGGAGGATCTGTCGGTACTGATTCCTGCCTCGTCGGTAGGAACCCTGCCCAACCGGTTGGCCCTGCTGCTCCCCTCCTATCAGGTAAGCTCCCGTCAGCTGACACCCAACCTGGGGGCGCTGCTGCGATTCCTGGGGGAACCCCTCTGGGTTTTGGGGGGCTTGACGGCGGCAGTGGGACTGCTCCTCTGGCTGGTTCCCGGGCTTTCCCAACTGATTTGGTGGGTGGGCCTTATGGCGGCTATTCCCGCTTTGTGGTTTCTGGTGATTCGCATTGTGGATTTCGCCACCAGTGGGGTGTCAAAAAAAGGATCATATTATACACTGCGTTATTCTAGCGGATTTTATCTACACACTGTAGTTATCCCTCGGGAGAAAATTGCCGCGATCCAGCTGAGACAGAGCGTTTTTCAAAGACGGGACCGGCGCTGTGACCTGATTGTGTCCAGCTACGCCGAAACCCTCAAGCTCCACCGGTGTAAGAATCTGCCAGTGGCTCAGCTGGCCCTGCTGTTTTCCTTGGAGGTTCCAAAAGATATGAAACAATAATCCCCTTGTCCATAGTTCCAGGGAAGAAGCTATAGGCAAGGGGATTTGTTTATCTTCCAGTTCCGTCACCCGCTGGCAGGGCCTGCGCATCTGTACCGGGACCGGGGGGAGAAAACTCGGTCATAAAGGGCCGGTACCGTTTGGGTAGGTGGGTCATTTGACAGCGGGGATTTTTCCGGGACTGGATGGAAACCGCCTGGCAGTAGGCGCGCCACATCTGCTGGTACTGGGCCTCCTGGGGAGAGGGGGAGGGCGCCTCCAACAGCTGGGCGGCCATCAGGCGGGTTTCACCGGGACGATGAACCAGGACGGTCTGGTGGGTTTGATCGAAGATGAGAAAGGTTTCGTCGGGGTAGCGGCCGGCAAAGTGGGAAGCTATCAGTCCAAGGACCTGCCCCTTGGGGGCGATTTGAGCCACCAGCACTCCCGGGGCCTGGGTGAAACGGACAAATCCAGTGTAGAGATGGGCTTCCCGCCGTAGGGCGGTCACCCCCTGACCCAGCTGATGGACCACCGGGTGGGTCAGCTGACCCAGAATCTTTTCCCCCTGTGAAAAAGCCAGCCGGATCAGCTGAAAAACCAGCAGGTCCCGGTGGGGCAGGGCGGTGGCCATCCCCTCCCAGGCTAGCTCAAACAGCCGGGGAGAGCGGGCCGCCAGCCCCCGGGAGACCCGCCCGGCCCGTCGGAGATCGGTGGGAATATACCGGCTGGGAAAGAGAGAACCGGCAAAATCCTCCTCCACCACCAGCTGGTCAGGGGTCTCCCTATAGAGATAGCTGGCAAAGACGCAGCACAAGAGCCCGTCAAAGCTGCCGTCGTACCGATAGATCATTGTGGGTTGGCCCTCCATGTCAGTCCATCCTCCCAGAAAAAATTGGCCGAGTCAAAAAGGGAGAGCTGCTGAGGCGCTTCCTGGGGCAGCAGTCCCGATTCCAGAGCGGTCAGCCCCCGCAGAGCGGTGCCCCGGCTCAGCCGCAGTCCCGGGGTCAGATGTCCGGAACAGGTGAGAAAATACTGGGCCCGTTTGAGGACAACCCCCAGCTTTTTTAAGGAGGAAAAGTCCAAAGTGGTCTGCCAGCGGGCGGTGAGAATCCTTCGGGCCGAGGTGACCCCAATGCCCGGCACCCGCAGCAGCTGGGAATAGGTGGCGGTGTTCACTTCCACCGGAAAGAGCTCAGGGTGGCAGAGGGCCCAGGCGCATTTTGGGTCCAGGTTGGGACTGAGGGTGGGGTTTTGAGAGCCCAGCAGTTCCTCGGCCCGAAACCCGTAGAACCGCAGCAGCCAGTCAGCCTGGTAGAGCCGGTGCTCCCGAAGGAGAGGAGGTTTGGTTTCCACAGAGGGCAGCAGGCTGTCCTCCTGTACCGGAATGTAGGCGGAAAAAAACACCCGTTTCAGGTGGTATTTGTCGTAGAGCCCCTGGGTGAGGGATAAAATTTGATAGTCACTTTCGGGGCTGGCACCCACAATCATCTGGGTGCTCTGGCCTCCCGGGGCAAAAACCGGGCTGTGCCGGTAACAAGCCAGCTCCTGGCGGTTCTGGGCGATGGAGCGGGTGATAAGCCTCATGGGGGCCAGAATCCGCTCCTTGGTTTTGGCGGGAGCCAGCTGTTTTAAGCTGGCCTGAGAGGGCAGCTCGATATTGACGCTGAGCCGGTCGGCCAGCAGGCCCATCTGGGTGATGAGGGAGTTGTCCGCCCCGGGGATGGCCTTACAGTGGATATATCCCCCAAAGCGGTACCGGCGCCGCAGCAGGGTGAGGACCTCCAGCATCTGTTCACAGGTGTAGTCGGGGTTTTTGATGACCCCCGAGCTGAGGAAAAGCCCCTCAATGTAGTTGCGCCGGTAAAACTCCATGGTGAGCCGGGCCAGCTCGTCGGGGGAAAAGGCGGCCCGGGGCCGCTGGTTGCTGGCCCGGTTGACACAGTATTTGCAGTCGTAGATACAGTGGTTGGTAAGAAGCACCTTTAATAGAGAGATGCAGCGTCCGTCGGCGGAAAAGCTGTGGCAGATGCCGGCGGCTTGGGCGCTGCCCATCTGGCCGGGGCGGGCGGTACGGTTTACCCCGCTGGAGGTACAGGAGGCGTCATATTTGGCGGCGTCCGCCAAAATGGTCAGCTTTTCCAGGGTAGTCACTTTTGCTTCCTCCTTGCAAAGAACAAATGTTCTTTTCTGAAACATATTGTAGCAGACCGGCGAGGGAAAAGTCAAGGGGGTGGGGGTTGTATTTTTTGCCCCCGGCGTGGTACACTGAGAAAAACTCCCTGTAAAGGGATACATGTAGAATGGGATGGAGGGGAGAGAATGAACAAACTGGCTCTATCGGCAGCGTTGGCGGCAGGGGGGGCTTTCTGCCTGTGGCAGAACAACGGCCTGGAAAGGACTCAGTATACCTTTGCCAGTCCCCGGGTGCCAGAGGCCTTTGACGGCTTTCGGATCCTGCAGATTTCCGACCTCCACAACAAGGTCTTTGGCCGGGGACAGAGGAGACTTTTGAAGGCTTTGGAGGAGCTCTCCCCCCAGCTGATTGTGGTGACCGGCGATCTCATTGACAAGCGGCGCACCACCCCTGACACCATGGGCCCGGCCCTGGACTGTCTGGCGGGGGCGGCCCGGATTGCCCCCACCTTCTATGTGGCCGGCAACCATGAGGAGTACTGTGGTTTTTATCCCCAGCTGCGGCAGGCCATCCGGGAGACCGGGGCGGTGAACCTGGACTGGAAGCGGGTGTCTCTCACCCGGCGGGGCCAGTCCATTGGGGTGATGGGGGCGGCGGACCCAAACTTTTTCCGGGGGCCTGCTGATCCCTGGGGCCAGGCCGCCTTTGCCCGCAGGCTGCTGGCACTGGCTGGTGAGGGGGAGGAGTTTACCATTCTCCTTTCCCATCGGCCTGAACTAGGGGGGCTCTATGCCCAGGCGGGGGTGGACCTGGCCTTTTGCGGCCACGCCCATGGAGGCCAGCTGCGGCTGCCTGGGGTGGGAGCGGTGCTCTCTCCCGGCCAGGGGTTATTCCCCCGCCACACCCAGGGGCTGACTGTCCAAAATGGCAGAGGGATGGTAGTCAGCAGGGGGCTGGGCAACAGCCTGTTTCCCCAGCGGATCGGCAACCGGCCCGAGCTGGTGGCGGTGACCCTGCGGCGGGTTTTCCACAAAGCAGAGGAGAAGATGTGAACAACTGGACTTGGATCAAAGAAAGGAGACTGGCCATGAAAAAAAACTGGCTGAGTACAGTGGGGATCATTGTGGGGTCCTGCGCTCCCTATGCTTTTCTGGGGATGTATGGGGATGCCCAGTGGGGAACCCTCTGGCTCTATCTCATGCTGCCTTTGGGTCTGGGTGCGCTATGGCGCGAGTGCTTTCAAAAGAAAAATCTGGTTGCTCTGATAGGGGGGAACCTGGTCTCCGCCGGGGTCTCCCTGGCCTGCGTCAACGGAATACGGGCCGAAAGATGGAGCTGGTACTTTAAGCCCTTCACCGGCAGAGGGATGGTACTGCTGCTTTCGGGAGCGGCCATTCTCATCCAGCTGCTGATCTGGGCAATTGCCTCCCGGAAAAAATAGAAAATACAACAAAAAAGCATGGCTTTAGCCATGCTTTTTATTTTTAGTTTGTAGCGGTTTCTTCCAGATCCCGCATGGTGAGGGCAATCCGCTTTTTCACCGGATCCACCTCCAGTACCCGCACCCGGACAATCTGTCCCACCTGTACCACCTGGGAGGGGTGGCGGATATACCGGTCGCAGAGCCGGGAGATGTGGACCAGTCCATCCTGGTGGACCCCAATGTCCACAAAGGCGCCAAAGTCCACCACATTGCGCACTGTCCCCTCCAGCACCATGCCCGGCTTTAAATCGGACAGTTGCAGCAAATCGGTCCGCAGCAGAGGTGGGGGCAGGGTGTCCCGGGGGTCCCTGCCAGGGCGGAGCAGTTCCTCCACCATGTCGGTGAGGGTGGGCACCCCGATGCCCAGAGTTTGGGCAACTTCCCCGTATCCCCTGGCGGCGGTTTTTTGCTTCAGGTCTTTGATTCCGCCCTCTTTCAGGTCCTGGGGGGTATAGCCCCACAGGGCCAGCAGTTCCTTGGCCGCCGGATAGCTCTCGGGGTGGACGGCGGTGTTGTCCAGAGGGTTGTCGCTCTCAGCTACCCGCAGAAAGCCCGCCGCTTGCTCAAAGGCCTTTTTCCCCAGCTTGGGTACCGCAAGCAGCTGCTTGCGGGAGGTGAAATGCCCCTGGGCCTCCCGGTAGGCCACAATGTTTTTGGCCAGAGCCGGGCCGATGCCTGCCACATAGGAGAGCAGGGACCAGGAGGCGGTATTGACATCCACCCCCACCGAGTTGACACAGTCCTCCACCACACCCCCCAGGGCCGAGTCCAGCTTGGCGGGAGGCATGTCGTGCTGGTACTGGCCCACTCCAATGGCCTTGGGATCGATTTTCACCAGCTCGGCCAGAGGGTCCTGAAGCCGCCGGGCAATGGACACCGCCGACCGCAGGGAGACGTCGTACTGGGGGAATTCCTCCGCCCCCAGCTTGGAGGCCGAGTAGACCGAGGCCCCCGCCTCGCTGACTACCAGATAGGAGACCGGCCGTTTCAGGGTGGGCAACAGGTTGGCCACAAAAATTTCTGACTCCCGGGAAGCGGTGCCGTTGCCAATGGCGATCACCGACACCTGGTATTTTTCGATGAGGCGGGTGAGGGGTTCTCCCGCCTCTTTGGTGCGGTTTTGGGGGGGAGTGGGGTAGATGACGGTGGTGTCCAGCACCTTGCCGGTGGGGTCCACCACCGCGATTTTACAGCCGGTGCGGTAGGCCGGGTCCAGGCCCAGGGCCACCTTGCCCTTGACCGGCGCGGCCAGCAGCAGAGGCCGCAGGTTGAGGGCGAACACCTCAATGGCCGCGTCGGTGGCCTGGGCGGTCAGCTGGGAGCGGATTTCCCGCTCCACCGAGGGAAAGATCAGCCGGTCCAGGGCATCCAGAGCCGCCGCCTTTACCAGCTCTCCCGAGGGGGAGGGCTGTTTTTTCACCGTTCGGGTCAGCACCATCCCCTCCATCACCGCCGGGTCTCCCACAATGGACACCTTTAGTTTTCCTTCCCGCTCCCCCCGGTCGATGGCCAGCACCCGGTGGCCGGCAATAGCCGCCACCCCCTGGGAAAAGTCATAGTAGTTGGCGTAGACGCTGTCTTCTTTTGTGGCAGCCTGGCTGCGGACTACTCCCCGGGAGAGCAGATATTCCCGCAGCTCTCCCCGGATATCCGCCCGGTCGGAGACCCATTCGGCGATGATGTCCGAAGCCCCAGCCAAAGCTTCTTCCAGGTCAGCCACTCCCTGTTGGGGATTGACAAAGGGCTGGGCCAGGTTCTCGGGGGAGACCCCGGGGCGCTGTTCCAGCAGGGCCTGGGCCAGAGGTTCCAGCCCCTTTTCCCGGGCAATGGAGGCCCGGGTACGCCGTTTGGGTTTGTAGGGCCGGTAGAGGTCCTCCACCTGGGCCAGGGTGGCAGCCTCAGCCAGGGCCCGGGCCAGTTCCTCGGTCATGGCCCCCTGCTTTTCAATGGAGGCGGACACCTCTTCCTTGCGCTTTTCCAGACCCCGCAGATAGCTCAGCCGTTCCTCCAGCTGGCGCAGCTGGGTGTCGTCCAGGGAGCCGGTGACTTCCTTTCGATAGCGGGCGATAAAGGGGCTGGTGTTGCCCTGGTCCATCAGTTGGACAGCGGCCTCCACCTGGGCGGGGGCCAGCTTCAGTTCACCGGCCAGTTGCTGGATGAGATTCATGAAAAGCTCTTCCTTTCTATTAAAATGGGATGAAATTTTTTATAATGCCCGCCTAAGGGGCGGGTATAGAATTTTATTGTACCACGAAATTTCCGGCAAGGCAAAGACCTCAAAACCGCCGGAAACAGTCGGCGGCATTCGCCTTTTTTCGTCCCGCGGTACTTTCTTTTTCCACTTTTGCCTGAGCTCCCCAGAAAATGTTCAAACTATCCACGTAAAGTTCACACGATTTCATCACATTTGGGTTTTAAGATAAGGATATTGTGGTTTGGCACGCCCTGACGGGGCGTTCTCCGGGAGGGCCGCGGCCCCGGGGAAAATCGGGAAACAACGCCGGCGCGGAGGCAGTTGGAGGAATAAAAGATGATTGAGGTACAGCACCTTACCAAACGGTATGGCAGCAAGCTGGCCCTGGATGACCTGTCCTTTCAGGTAAAGGAGGGGGAAATTCTGGGACTGCTGGGCCCCAACGGAGCGGGAAAGAGTACCACTATGAATATTGTTACCGGTTATCTTTCCGCCACCAATGGTCAGGTTCGCATTGACGGGCTGGATATTCTGGAGGAGCCCAAAAAGGCCAAGTCAAAAATTGGCTATCTGCCGGAACAGCCCCCCCTCTATCCCGACATGACGGTGGAGGAATATCTCCGCTTTGTGTGGGAACTCAAGGGGGCCAAAGGCAACCGGGAGGAAAAGCTGGGGGAGATCTGCGCCCAGGTAATGATTGACGACGTCACCGGCAGGCTGATCAAAAACCTGTCCAAAGGGTATAAGCAGCGGGTAGGCCTGGCCCAGGCACTGGTGGGGGACCCATCGGTGCTGATTCTGGATGAGCCCACTGTGGGACTGGACCCCAAACAGATCACCGAGATCCGGGATCTGATCCGGGGACTGGCCAAACGGCATACGGTGGTGTTTTCCTCCCATATTCTCACCGAGGTACAGGCGGTCTGTGACCGGATTGTGGTGATCAGCGGTGGGAAAAAGGTGGCCGATGACACGCCAGCTGGGCTGGCGGCCTCCATGAGCGCCGGCCGGCAGCTGGATCTGCTGGCTGAGGGAGATCCCCAGCAGGTGGTGGAACTGCTCTCCGCCATCGATGGGATGGCCTCGGTGGAGCGGCTGGAAGAAAAGGAGCCCGGGGTATTCGCTTAACGGCTCACCCCCCAGGATGGGTGCGACCTGCGCCGGGAGGTCTTTCATGCCCTGGCTGGCCATGGGATGGCCATGCTGGGACTCAGCCGGCAGAACCTCTCTTTGGAGGAGATCTTCCTCCAGCTGACTGACGGGGAGCCCCAAAATCACTCTGACGAGGATGCCGACCCGGCCCAGAAAGGAGAGGAAGAGGCATGTTAGCCATTTATAAACGGGAGCTGAAAGGATATTTTACCACTCCCATTGGTTTTATCTATCTGGCGGCGTTTTTTGCCATCTGCGGATTCTACTGGTTCGCCGGCAGCCTCCTTTACGGCAGCAGCGACCTGTCCCTGCTGTTTTCCACCCTGTTTACCATTAGTGCCTTTCTGGCGCCTCTGCTGACCATGCGGCTGCTCACCGAGGAAAAACGCAACAAGACCGATCAACTGCTGCTCACCAGCCCGGTGAGCCTGACCGGACTGGTGGTGGGCAAATTTTTATCTGCCCTCACTGTTTATACAATTGGTATATTTATTACAGCAGTATATCAATTTGTAATGTCTTTCTTTGGAGAAGTCCAGTGGAGCACCTACTGGGGCAACCTGTTGGGGCTGTTCCTGCTGGGAGCGGCTGTGCTCTCCATCGGTATGTTCCTCTCCTCTCTCACCGAGAACCAGGTGATTGCCGCCGTAGGGGGCTTTGGAGTGGCGCTGCTTTTGCTGCTCATCGATTCCCTGGGGTCCTCAGTGGGGGTTACCTGGCTCCAGGAACTGACTATGGACATTTCCTTTTATCAGCAGTACGCCGATTTCCCCCTGGGGCTTGTAAACATCCCCTCGGTGATCTTTTTCCTCAGTGTGGTGTTCCTCTTTAACTTTCTCACCATACGGGTTTTGGAAAAAAGGAGGTGGGGATAAGCCATGAAGAAGTTTTTTGAAAAATTCCGTTCCTCTTCCGCCAGGTACGGGGCCGCTTCCACTACTATTACCGCCCTGGTACTGGCAGGGGTGGTGCTGGTCAATGTGATCGCCTCGATGGCGGGGGAGAGAATGAACCTGAAAATTGATCTGACTGCCAACAGCGCCTACCAGATTGGGGAGGAGACCAAGGCCTATCTGGAGACGGTGGACAAGGAGATCGATATCATCATTCTGGACACTAAGGAGAACTTTACCGCCCAGAATCAGTATTTTACCCAGGCGGATACGGTGATCAACCAGTATGCTCTGGCCAACAGCAAAATTCAGGTCAGCTATGTGGATCTGGTGGAGCAGCCCGGCTTTGAGGCCCAGTACCCCGATTACCAACTGGAAAGTGACGACATTATTGTACAGTGCGGAGACCGGGTGAAGATACTGGACCCCCTGGACCTGTTTAACACCAGCCAGTACTACTACACCTGGACCATTGAGTCCTCCAAGGCGGAGGAGGTTATGACCTCCACCATTATGGCCCTCACCAGCGAGGAGGAGATTTTTGTCTCAATTCTCACCGGCCATGGGGAGAGCGGTACCAACGGCATTGCCGACCTGCTGGAGACCAACAACCTGACGGTGGTTAACCAGTCCCTGGTGACCGAGGATATCCGCACCGACGCCAAGCTGGCCATTATCGCCGCCCCCACCCGGGACTACGACCAGGATATGCTCACCAAGCTGGACAACTATCTGGCGGCGGGAGGAACCTTGCTCTACCTGGCCGATCCCAGCCAGCCCAGCCTGCCCAATCTGGAAAACTACCTGACCCAGCATGGCATTACAGTGGGTAGCGGGGTGGTGTTCGAGACCAACCAAACCCGGATCTTTAACTACAACGCCTATTTCCCGGTGGTCAGCTACGCTGAAAGCGTCTATTCCGCCGGTTTGAGTGAGCAGAACCTGCTCACCGCCATGCCCTATTGCCGCCCTTTGGAGCTGACCCAGAGCCAGGATGGCAGCTATACCCTGACCACGCTGCTCCAGTTCGCCGCCTCCTGTGGGGTCTATCCCGCTGACGCCGATGAGAACTGGCAGCCTACCCAGGATGATTTAGGAATTCAGGTGGCCATGGCTATCTCCACCCTTTCCGATGGTGGCAGAATTGTGGTGAGCGGTTCCCTTTCCTTTGCCGATCCCACCTTGCTGACCAGCACCTCGGTGAGCAACAGCACCTATCTGATGAATCTGGTCAATGAGATCACCGAGCGGGAGGAGAGCTTCTCGGTAGAACCCAAAGAGCTGGGGGGCAGCACCCTGTCGATGACGGCGGCTGAGACCAATTTCGTGGGCTTAGTCTTTGTGGTGGCTCTGCCTGTGGTACTGGTACTGGCGGGAATCTTTGTCTGGCTGGGCCGGAAAAACCGCTGATGGCCCGGAGAAAGGAATAATCTATGGCAAAACAAACCAAATGGCTGGCGGTGGCGGCGGTGACGGTTGCCCTGTTGGGTGGCGCCGCTTTCTGGCTGGCCCAAACCCCAACCACCGAAGAACAAAACGCCTCCCAGGAGGAGGAGAAAATACTGCTGGCTGACCGCACCCTCCAGGAGATCTCTCAGGTGCGTATGACCGGCTCCCAGGGGGAATACACCCTGGAAAACACCGGAGAGAGCAACTTTTCCATTGAGGCCCTGGGGGAGGCCCCAGTCAATGAGACCCAGTTGGATCTGCTTTTAAATTGTGTCCAGGCGCCCCAGGTGAGCCGGGTAGTGTCCCAGCAGCCAGAGGATCTGGAGCAGTACGGTTTGAGTGAACCTCAGGCCCAGGTGGAAATCCGGTACACCGATGACAGCTCTCTGACCTTGCTGTTGGGAGGTGAGGCGCCCCAAAGCGCCGGGGTCTATCTGAAAACCGGGGACGGGGACACTGTGTATCTCATGGACAGCGATTGGGCCGAGACCCTCTCCTGGCCGCTGGAACAGCTGGTGAACCGCACTCTGGGGGAGGGCCTTTCCGCCGATGAAGTGGGAACGGTCACCCTGTCAGGAGGAGAACTGACCCAGACTGTGGTATTGGAACCTTTGGAGGACGGGGACAGTGACAGCTATCCCGCCGTCACCCACACCATGACCCAGCCGGAGGAGCAGCCGGCCAACAGCGAGACGGTTTCCACCATCCTCACCACCGCCATGGGGCTGACCGCTTCCTCGGCGGATACCATCAACCCCACCGCCGAAGAGATGTCCCAGGCGGGATTTGACAACCCCACCGCAGTGCTCACCATGGCTTATAAGGACGGGGAGGGCTCCCTTACCCTGCGGGCCGGCAAGGTGGAGGACGGACAGGTTTGGGTGATGAAGGATGGAGTGCCGGTAATCTATGTGATTCCGGTGGACAGCTGCCCCTGGGTCAGCGTCACCTATGATCAGCTGATCTCCCCCAAATTCGCTGATCTGGAGCTGGATGAGCTGTCGGAAATTTCGGTGGTCACCGCCGATGAGACCTATCTCTTTACCATGGATGGGGAGGGGGAGAACCTGACTGTGTCGGCCAATATCCCACAGCAGCTTTTGGAGAACACCCAACAGGCGGCCCAGTCTCCGGCTGAGACCGAGACCGAATAAGAAAAAGAAAAACACCTGGCATGATTTCATGCCAGGTGTGTTTTGGATGGCGGGGAGCAAGCCCCCAGGGGTGCTCCGCCGGCTAAACCGGCAGTTTAAATAGAAGAATGGTAAAGACAATCA
>CALXEL010000046.1 GCA_944387315.1 uncultured Clostridia bacterium | reverse complement strand
CCCCACAGGTATCTGGATTAAATATGGTTCTAAAGCAGATGGCATAATCCTTCATTTGGCTAAGTATAACGCTTTTGTCTCCACCGCAATAATGGTCGATAAAATGCTGATAGGATTGTGCCAAACTGTCAACTCTGGCGTACATGATCTTATCGTCATTGCTGATATTGTATCGCTTGTCCTGAATGAAAATCTGGAAGAAAGAATCAAAAAAGATATCAATGATGGCACGCTTCATTCGACCAGTTTCAATCTCGGTATCCCAATAGGATTTTGCGTCATCATCTTTTTCAAAAACAGCGGCCCATTTTGCCTCATATTCGCTAATGGTATCTCTGCTGAAAAAGTAGTTTTTCAGCAGCTCCGAGGTTGTCAAATTAACGCCCAGAGAATTGATTGTGTTAAAAATTTGCTGCTCATCCTCGTCTGCATTCAAATCAATTCGCACGAATTGGGCGTTCATCATGACCGTCATAATGTTGAGCTTATTTTCATCAATATGGTCAACAAAGTAATTATACGCTTCAATAATTCTGGACTGAGGAGCAGGGTTATCTATTTTATCTGCGGATGTAGAAGCCATAACTCTTTCAAAAGCTTCAATATCATTTCTCCCATGACGCAAAGCAATTGACTGCCCCATAATTCTAAATTGGCAATCAAAAGTCGTAGATTGACCGAGTTTCAAACATAGGACTTTCATAAAGAGAAGAAAAGTTGTCAGGCGCTGCTGCCCATCTACAATCGTTCGACAGTCAGTGAAATTCTCGCCAGGATGCGGTCTGCGGCCTTCCTTCAGAATGATAGACCCGAAGAAGTGAGGCTTATTTGTCTTGGCGATATACTCCATATCTTCAATCATCCGAGCCCAAAGATCCGATTTCCAAACATAGGATCGCTGGAAGAAGGGCACTTCTATAAGCGTAGAGTTATTGAAAATATTTGTGATAATTGCCTTATGTGCATCCATAGCGAAACTCCTTGCAAAACGTTCCTAATAGTCTATACAAATGAGAATCCTGTACAGGCTATCGGCATAATATGACAATCTTGTTCTTATGCTATCATGTAACTACTATGAATGCAATATAATGATCGATTGTTATACACCAAAAATGCGGTATTTTGCCGTTAGGGATCGGTTAGGGATTTGCCGTTTTGGACCGCTTCCCGCTGACACCATCTTCATCTTTTTCGCCTCCCTCTATCGCAAAGTTGAGCAGGCGGATCAACCTTCGAAAATCTTCCCCAAAACGCAGAAAAACCGCCTAAATAGGCGGTTTTTCCAGGAAAGCTGGTCGGAGTGGCGGGATTCGAACCCACGGCATCATGCTCCCAAAGCATGCGCGCTACCAACTGCGCTACACCCCGATAGGATTTGATTTATAAAGCACCCTATTCTCAACATGAGAAATAGCGTAAATTATTATATCCTAACTTTTTCTGCCTGTCAACCAAAAAACCATCAATTCTTCTTATTTTCAGGCAGTTTTGGGAGGGTTTCCAACAAAGGAACCCCCCTTTCCTCTTGACTTCCCGTCCGGTTGCCTTTAGAATGATACAATAGAATAATAATATGGGTTGGAGGAGAAAAATATGCTCAATTCTGAGAAAACCATGGACAAAGTTGTAAACCTGTGTAAAAGCAGAGGCTTTGTCTACTCCGGATCCGAAATATACGGTGGTTTAGCTAACACCTGGGACTACGGTCCTCTGGGTGTGGAATTTAAAAACAATGTAAAAAAAGCCTGGTGGAAAAAATTCATACAGGAGAGCCGGTACAATGTGGGCATTGACTGCGCCATTTTGATGAATCCTCAGGTTTGGGTAGCTTCAGGCCATGTGGGCGGATTTACCGATCCTCTCATGGACTGTAAGGATTGTAAAGCCCGGCACCGGGCTGACAAGCTCATTGAGGAGGCCACCGGCGTGGAGCCCAATGGCTGGACCGACGCCCAGATGATGGAATATATCCGGGAAAAGGGAATCAAATGCCCTGAGTGCGGCGGCACCAACTTTACCGATATCCGCAAATTTAATCTGATGTTTAAAACCTTCCAGGGTGTCACCGAGGACAGCAAAAGCGAGATCTACCTACGTCCTGAAACCGCCCAGGGTATCTTTGTCAACTTTATGAATGTACAGCGCACCACCCGGAAAAAGGTACCTTTCGGCATTGGTCAGATTGGTAAGAGCTTCCGTAATGAAATCACTCCCGGTAACTTTACCTTCCGTACCCGGGAATTTGAGCAGATGGAGCTGGAATTCTTCTGTAAGCCCGGCACCGATCTGGAGTGGTTTAAATATTGGAAGGACTACTGCCACAACTTCCTGCTGGCTTTGGGCATGAAGGATGAGAACCTCCGTCTGCGGGATCATGAGCAGGCTGAACTCTCTCACTATTCCAACGCCACCACCGATATTGAGTTCCTGTTCCCCTTTGGCTGGGGCGAGCTGTGGGGCATCGCTGACCGTACCTGCTTTGACCTGACCCAGCACCAGAACCACTCGGGCAAGAGCATGGAATACTTTGACCCGGAGACCAACGAGAAATACATCCCCTTTGTCATTGAGCCATCTCTGGGTGCTGACCGGGTGGCTTTGGCCTTCCTGTGCGACGCCTATGACGAAGAGGCAGTGGGCGAGGGGGATACCCGTACTGTTCTGCGGCTCCATCCCGCTCTGGCCCCCTTTAAAGCAGCGGTTCTGCCTCTCTCTAAAAAGCTCAACGAGGGCGCCGGCAAGGTCTATGAGATGCTGGCCAAGGAGTTTATGGTGGACTATGACGACGCCGGTACCATTGGCAAACGGTATCGCCGCCAAGATGAAATCGGCACCCCCTTCTGTATCACCTATGACTTTGACAGTGAGACCGACGGCTGTGTCACCATCCGCTATCGGGACAGCATGGAGCAGGAGCGTCTGCCCATTGGGGAGCTGGCCGCTTTCCTGGAAAAGAAACTGGAATTTTAAGAGACTCTGTATGGATACAGGCAGCGGCGGGGTGTTCCGCCCTGCCTGTTTTGTTTCAGATTTTGGAAAGGAGCAAGACAATATGTATGAAACCATAGCCCAACAGGCCCGTCAGGCGGTATTGGGATTGCTGGAAGCCGCCAAACTGGAAAAGGGAGATATTCTGGTGGTAGGCTGTTCCTCCAGCGAGGTGGGAGGCCATAAGATCGGCTCCTGTTCCAGTACCGAAATAGCCGATGTACTGTTTTCCGCCATCTATCCTCCCTTGCGGGAGCGGGGCATCTATCTGGCAGCCCAGTGCTGTGAGCATCTCAACCGGGCTGTGATCCTGCCCCGTCAGGCGGCCCAGGCCTATGGACTGGAACGGGTCAATGTCATTCCCCAACCCAAGGCAGGGGGGTCCTTTGCCACCGCCGCCTGGCGGGAACTGGAGGACCCTGTGGCGGTGGAATCCTTAAACCACCGGGCCCGGGCTGGCATGGACATTGGAGACACCCTGATCGGGATGCATTTGGCCCGGGTGGCGGTGCCGGTGCGTCTGGAACTGAAAAAAATCGGCGAGGCCAATCTGGTATGCGCCCGGGTACGGGCTCCCTTTGTAGGGGGCAGCCGGGCGGTCTATGAGGAAAAGCTGCTGTAAAAATTCTACACTAGCAAAAGGAGGTGGGACATGGTGAAAAATATCAAGCTGATTCGGGTAACCCGGGACTACAGCCAGCTGAAAGTTCAGATGGATACGGGAATCAGTCAAAGTATGCTCTCCAAATATGAGACCGGAGACGCCATCCCCTCTGCCGAAAACCTGATGATACTGGCCCGGTACTATGGTACCAGCCTGGACTTCTTAATGGATTTGACTGATGAGCAAAAGCCATATCCCCCCAAACGATAAAAACGTACGGCTGAGCCGTACGTTTTTTCTATGGAACAAAAAAACAGACGGACCTGTTACCCTCCGTCTGTTACCGCTGGCTGCAAACTCTCTCGGGCACATCGAAAAAGATAAAGTCATCCAAATCCCCCGAGGTGTCAAACCACCTCTGGATACTCTCCTCAAAGGCTTCATCGTATACCTCCTGGGGGGATTGGGAAAAAATCTGGGAATCAAAATACATGAAAAGGCCTCCTGCTGTTTAAAGTGAATAATAGCAGTATATGCAGAATCCTTCCTTTTAGAACCAACTATTTTCATTTTGCATTGCTATTTCCCTTGTGGAAACGTATAATAAAAGAGGTTGCGCTTTTGAGAATTGTCTACAAAAGATTCTCTTTGGGATATAATAACCATAGAAAGAATGTTTTTGTCTGGAAAAGGAGTTATGGCCATGAAAAGCAAAGCGGCGCGCTTTTATGAGGAAATACAAAACCGCAGGGTCTGCTTTATCGGCGCTGGGGTCAGCCACCGGAAACTGATCGAGCAGTTTGCCGCCCGGGATATTTCGGTGACAATGCGGGACCGGCACACCCGGCAGGAGCTGGGGGAGACCGCCGACCAGCTGGAAAAACTGGGGGTCAAGCTGGTGCTGGGAGAGCACTATCTGGACAATCTGGAGGAGGACATTATCTTCCGAACCCCGGGGATGAAATTCCACCTGCCCCAACTGGAGGAAGCCAGGGCTAAAGGAAAGGTAGTCACCAGCGAAATGGAAGTCTTTTTTGACCTCTGCCCCTGTCCCATCTACGGGGTGACCGGTTCGGATGGAAAGACCACTACCACCACCATTATCTCCAAACTGTTGGAAGCGGAGGGGTATCGGGTCCATTTGGGGGGCAACATCGGCCGGGCCCTGTTGCCTGAGGTGGAGGAAATCCAGCCGGAGGACCTGGCTGTGGTGGAACTCTCCTCCTTTCAGCTGATCTCTATGCGGCAGAGCCCCCAGGTGGCTGTGGTCACCAACCTGGCTCCCAACCACCTGGATATGCACAAGGACATGGAGGAATACATCGACGCCAAAAAGAATCTGGTCCTCCATCAAAACGCCTTTTCCCGTACTGTACTGGGGGCGGACAATGAAATTGCCGCCTCCTTCGCCTCCATTGCCCGGGGGGATCTGCTCTTTTTCTCCCGCCGCAATCCTCAGGCCAGAGGCGCCTATATGACCCCCGAAGGGGAGATCTGTTTTGCCGACGAGCAGGGGGTCACCCGGATTATGCACAAGGATGACATTAAAATCCCCGGCCTCCACAATGTGGAAAACTATCTGGCGGCCATTGCCGCCGTCTGGGGCAAGGTGTCTCCCGCCACCATCAAGGAGGTGGCCCAGACCTTCGGCGGAGTGGAACACCGGATCGAGCTGGTGCGCACCCGCAATCAGGTGCGCTGGTACAACGACTCCATCGCCACCAGCCCCACCCGGGCCATCGCCGGTCTGGACAGCTTCCCCCAGAAGATCATCCTCATTGCCGGAGGCTATGACAAGAAGATCCCCTTCCTGCCTCTGGCTCCCAAAATCATTGAGAAGGTCAAGGTACTGATCCTGATGGGCGCCACCGCTGAAAAGATTGAGGACACTGTCACCTCCTTTGCCGGATATGATCCCAGCGCCCTCACCATTCTTCACGCTTCCTCCATGGAGGAGGCGGTGGCCCTGGCCGACCAGGCGGCCCAGCCGGGAGATATTGTCTCCCTGTCCCCCGCCAGCGCCAGCTTTGACCTCTATCCCAACTTTGAAGCCCGAGGCAGACATTTTAAAGAGCTGGTCGCCGCTCTTTAAACCACTGCCGGAAAGGAGAACACCATGGAACTGAAAAATCTGCTCCTTGAGTTGAGCGCCAAACAGGGCACACCAGGCCGGGAAACTCCAGTGGGAGAGTATCTGGCTGGGGTGATAGCCCCTCTGTGTACCAGCGTTTCGGTCACCCCTCTGGGCAGCGTCATCTGCCAGTTGGCGGAACCCAAGGAGGGCCAGCCCCATCTGATGCTGATGGCCCACATGGATGAAATCGGCTTTGTGGTCACCTATATCGATGACCAGGGCTTTTTGAAAATTGCCGGCTGCGGGGGAATCGACTCCAAACTGCTCACCGCCTCCGCCGTCACCGTCCACACCCGTGGGGGAGAGATCCCCGGGGTCATTTGCTCCATTCCGCCCCATCTGCAAAAACAGGGGGAGGAAAAGACCCTGCCCAAGGTGGAGGATGTCTTTGTGGACATCGGCTGCTCCGCCCAGCGGGCCAGGGAACTGGTGGAGCTGGGGGACCCGGTGACCATTGCCAGCGCTCCCAGCCCTCTCATGGGGGATCTGGTCAGCGGCAAGGCCCTGGATGACCGGGCCTGCTGCGCCGCTCTGGTTCGGGCAGCCCAGCTGGTGAAAGACCAGCCTCTGGCCTGTGGGGTGTCCATTGTCTTTTCCACCATGGAAGAGGTGGGCTCCCAGGGCGGGAAAACCGCCGCCTATCAGCTGAACCCCACCCATGCCATCGCTTTGGATGTCTCCTTTGCCCTGACCCCCGATACCAAGCCCTCCCGCTGCGGCAAGCTGAAAGAGGGCCCCATGATCGGTATCAGCCCCATTTTAAACGACGGGATGACCCGGCAGCTCTTTGAGCTGGCCGCCCAAGAGGGAATCCCGGTCCAGACCGAGGTGATGGGAGGTACTACCGGCACCGACGCCGATGTGATCGCCACCACCCGGCAGGGGGTAAAAACCGCTTTGATTTCCATTCCCCAGCGGTATATGCACACCCCGGTGGAAGTAGTATCGGTACAGGATGTGGAAAACACCGCCCGCCTGGTTGCCCGCTATCTGGCAACCCTGGGCCGCTAAACGGGAAAGGAGGACTTTTTATGTATGATACCCTTGCTGCCCTTGTAGCCCTGCCTGGTGTATCCGGCCGGGAAACCCCGGTGCGGGAGGAACTGGCCAGACAGCTGGAACCTCTTTGCCAGCTGTCTGTGGATCCTCTGGGCAATCTCATCGCTTTTAAAAAGGGGAGAAAAACCCCGAAAAATAAAATCCTCCTCTCAGCCCATATGGACGAGGTAGGATTTATCATCACCTATATAGAAGAAAACGGCATGCTCCGTTTTGCCCCGGTGGGGGGCATTGACAGCCGGCTGGCTGTGGGCAAACGGCTGAAAATTGGCCCGGGGGCAGTCCCCGGAGTCATCGGCTTCAAGGCCATTCACCAGCAGTCCTCTGAGGAGCGGGGCAAGGTTCCCTCCTTTGAGGAGCTCTACCTGGATATTGGCGCCCTCTCCCGCCAGGAGGCCCTGGAACAGGTCCAGCTGGGGGATACAGCCATTTTTGACACCGGGCTGCTGCCTCTGGGAGAGGACAAGCTGTTGGGCCGGGCTCTGGACAACCGGGCCGGCTGCGCCCTGCTGCTGGAACTGCTCCAAAAGGATCTGGAGTACGATGTCACCGCCGCCTTTACCGTTATGGAGGAGACCGGCTGCCAGGGGGCCAGAACCGTGGCCGCCCAGGTGGAGCCGGACATCGCCTTGATTTTAGAGACCACCACCGCTTCGGATATTCCCGGTGTTTCCCCGGAAAACCAGGTCTGCCATCTGGGCAAGGGCCCGGTGGTCTCCTTCCAGGACAGGGGCACCGTCTATGACTGGGAGCTCTACCGGGCGGTACTGAAACTGGCGCAGGAGAAGAATATCCCCTGCCAGAGCAAGGCGGGGGTCTATGGGGGCAACGAGTCCCGCAGCTTCCAGACCGGGGCCTGCGGCGCCCGAGTGGCCGCCCTCTCCCTGCCCTGCCGGTATCTCCACTCCCCGGCCTGTATGCTGGATCGCCGGGATCTGGACAGTATGGCCGCTCTGCTGGAGGCGCTGATTCCAGTGGCGGCCACCCTGTGATCCGGTACTATGATCCCTCCATGGAGGAGGACTTCTGCCGGGTGCTGGACGCCGACCCGGTCTACGGAGGCCGGATTTACACCCTGCTTTGCTGCTACGGCAACGACTGTTCCTTCTGTGACCTGTGGCTGATCACCCGGGGGGAACAGCCGGTGGGAGCCATCTCCCTGTACAGCTCGGTTGTGACCCTGGTCACCGCCCCTCCCGGCCCCGACTACGGGGAGCTGGCCGATTTTCTGAAAGTGATTGGCTGGCAGCAGGTGGAGGGGATGGTGGACGCGGTGCGGGAACTGGCCGGGTATTTTCCCGGGTACCACCGGTTTTCCAGCCAGGTGGTCACCTATTCCCGTTCGTTGCCGCCGGGGGAATGGGGCCCTGTCCCCAGCTCCCAGCCGGCCTATTCCGCCATCTATGGGCTCCTTTGCCAGTGCTTTGAGGACTTTGCCCAGGACCTGCCCTATGAGCCCTGGGTCTGTGATCTCTCCTGCCGCTGCCGCCGGGGCCTGGCGGCAGTTGCCCTGGTGCGCCAGGGGGAGGAACCTGTCTCCACCGCCGGGATCTACTACAGCGCCCCCGGCTCCACCGTCGTCGGCGGGGTGGCCACCCGGCCCGACTGCCGGGGGAAAGGTTATGCCCGCCAGGCCATCTATGCCTGTGTCCGGCTGCTGCAGGAACAGGGCAAGACCCCCTATCTTATTACCGCTCACAACGGGCTGGTACCCTTTTACACCCGGATGGGATTTTCCCCCTACGGGGTACGGATGACTCTGAACCGGCCTGTCTCCCGATAAAATCTCAGTTTTGTTACATAGCGAGGAAGTTTGAAGTATGAATACCATCCCATTTTCTGTAAGTCCCCGGGTGCTGGATCTGGCCCGCCAGGCTGAGGCCCGCTGCGCCGGACAGTTTGCCCAAATCGATCAGACCGCTGAAGCCAACGCTTGGAAGGTACTCTCCGCCTTTATCCAGCATGGGGTTAGCGAAAGCCATTTTTACGGCTCCACCGGCTATGGCTACGGCGACCGGGGCCGGGAGACCCTGGATCAGGTCTTTGCCCAGATTACCGGCAGCCAGGACGCCCTGGTCCGCCACAACTTTGTCTCAGGTACCCATGCCCTGACCACCGCCCTCTTTGGGGTGCTGCGGCCGGGGGATGTGCTTCTCTCCCTCACCGGCAGCCCCTATGACACCCTGGAGGAGGTCATCGGCCTGCGGGGAGAGGGAAACGGCTCTCTGAAAGACTTTGGAGTCCTCTACCGGCAGCTGGACCTGCTGGCCGATGGAACCCCCGATTACGACGCCATTCCCCAGGCGGTAGAGGGGGTCAAGGTGGCCTATCTCCAGCGTTCCAGAGGATACAGCCTGCGCCCCTCTCTTTCGGTGGAAACCATTGAGAAGGTGGCCCGTCTGGTCCATGAGGCCAACCCCCAGGCCATTGTCATGGTGGACAACTGCTATGGGGAATTTGTGGAGCTCCGGGAACCCACCCAGGCGGGAGCCGACCTGATCATCGGTTCCCTCATTAAAAACCCCGGCGGCGGCATTGCCCGCACCGGTGGCTATATCGCCGGGCGGCAGGACCTGGTGGAACTCTGTTCCTACCGTCTCACCTCCCCAGGTATGGGCAAAGAGGTGGGCTGCACCCTGGGGGAGAGCCGGGATATGTTTTTGGGTCTCTTTCTGGCACCAACTGTAGTAGGTGCCGCCTTGAAAACCGCCGTCTTTGCCGCCAGCCTTTTCGAGCAGGCCGGCTATCCGGTCTATCCCCGGTTTGATGAGCCCCGTACCGACATTATCCAGGCGGTCCGGCTGGGTGAGGAAAAACGGCTGATCGCCTTCTGCCAGGGAATGCAAAAAGGAGCCCCGGTGGACGCCTTTGTCACCCCAGAACCCTGGGATATGCCCGGCTACAACAGCCAGGTAATCATGGCCGCAGGTGCCTTTACTATGGGCGCCTCCATCGAGCTGTCGGCCGACGCCCCCATTCGGGAGCCCTATGCCGCCTGGATGCAGGGTGGACTCACCTATCCCGCCGGCAAACTGGGGGTCATTCTGGCTGCCCAGTCCATGGAGGAACAGGGAATCCTGATGGCCAGTTCCTACAACGGGTAATCACCAGTTGACAGTTCTTTTCCAAAAGTGGTATAATCAGTTGCGTCCCACCACTGGGTAGGGACAGCTGCAATTGCGGATGTGGCGGAATTGGCAGACGCGCTAGATTTAGGCTCTAGTGGGTAACCCCGTGAGTGTTCAAGTCACTTCATCCGCACCAAAAACGCTCTGGTAAAACCAGAGCGTTTTTTGTTTCTGCACTTCTCCCCCAAATCCCCCAGCCAATTTGGCTGGGGGATTTTTTTGTGGGACAACCTATACCTCTTTAAGGGCACACTTTCGGAGGCGCCGGCATATAGTGACCACGAAAGGAGAAATATCCATGTCCTCAAAAATTTTTGGGTTTCTTTCCAGGTTGGCAATCACTTTTCGCAGTATTCATCTGGTGGATCGTTGTTTGCTGATCTTTTTGTTGGTACTGCTTTTACAGTCAGCCGGCACACTGCTTTTTTCTACAGGTGAGGACGGCGCGGAAATTGATGTAATTGTACGCACGACCTCCGCCGCAATTTTTGGCTATTTTCTCAGTTCAGGGACAGAGGACACCTCTTACATTGTGGAGAGTCAGGCATCAGCAGTTGGAGAGGTAGAGACCTCTGGGGAGAGTGGTGATTCTACACAGGTGCAAGGCCGGATTGGTTTTGTCCTGCCTGGGGATACTCCATCTGTTTCCTCTCCCCCATCTGGAGCCACAGTGCGCCAGGAGAATTGGAATCAAGGTTGTAATAGTTTTAAAATTCGATTAATCACTGGGATATCGGCACACCTTGACCAATGAAGCAGGTGAGTACACCATTGATGGCGTACCAGCCGGAACCTACAGTTTGGGAGCTGTCAAAACTGGATATCTGCTCAGTGACGCCATGGGTGTGGTTCTGCAAAACAAAGATACCACACAGGTAAATCTGGTTTGTAAAGCGGATTCCACTTTGACTCTGGGTGCTATTGCCGGTGTGGTGGATACTGTAAACTTGCAGGGTGTTCATCAACCTATGGATGGGGTCAAACTGACTCTGCGGGATAGTTTGGGAGCCACCCTG
>CALXEL010000045.1 GCA_944387315.1 uncultured Clostridia bacterium | reverse complement strand
TGGCCCTGCGGCTGCTGGTGGAAAAGACCCCCGAAGGGTACCGGCCCACCCAGTACGCCAGCGAGATCAGCCGCCAGTTTGACGCGGTCTATATTGACGAGTACCAGGATACCAACCAGGTACAGGAGGAAATTTTTCGGGCGGTCTCCCAGGGGGAGAGCAACCTGTTTATGGTGGGGGATGTCAAACAGAGCATCTATCGGTTCCGGCAGGCCATGCCGGAGATTTTCCTGGAGAAAAAGCAGCGGTTTGCCCCCTTTGACGGGGAGCATTTTCCCGCTCAGATCTCCCTGGCGCAAAACTTCCGCAGCCGGCGGGAGGTGACCGACTGGGTCAACTTCCTCTTTGAGCTGCTGATGAGCCGGGAGATGGGGGAGATCGACTACCGCCAGGGAGAGCAGCTGATCCCGGGGGCGGAGTACCCCCTGTCCCAGGAGGCGGGGTGTGAGCTTCACCTGTTGGAAGTGGATCAGGGGGAGGACAGCCAGTCCGCCACCCACCGGGAGGCCGACTATGTGGCCGCCCGGATTGGGGAGATGCTGCGGCAGGGCTATCTTATCCAGGATGGGGATCGTTTGCGGCCGGTGCGGCCGGGGGATATCTGTATTCTCATGCGGGCCCCAAAATCCAAGGCAGCCATCTATCAGGACGCCCTGACCCGCCAGGGCATTGACGCTTTGGCTGAGGCCCAGCGGGGCTATCTGACCAGCCGGGAGATCTCCTCAGTGCTCTCCCTTTTGCAGGTGGTGGACAACCCTCTGCTGGATGTGGAACTGGCCGGGGCCATGATGTCCCCTCTGTTTGCTTTCACTCCCGATGAGATGGGGGAGATCCGGGCCGCCCGGCCCACCGGCCCGCTGTATTTAGCCCTGGTGGCCCGGGCTGGTCAGGGCTGCGGCCACTGCCAAAGCTTTCTGGAGCTGCTGGAAAAGCTGCGGCTGGCCGCGGGAAACCTTTCCGCCGATCAGCTGATTATCCGGCTTTATGACCTGACCCACGCGGAGGCCATCTTCTTAGCTGGGGAGGGGGGCGCCCTGCGCCGGCAGAACCTGCGGCTGCTCATCGACCATGCCGCCGCCTGTGAGGCCAGAGGGGTGCGGGGTATCTCAGGCTTTCTGGGGTTTGTAAACCGCCTGCGGGAACAGGGGGGGGATCTTGGGGAGTCCTCGGTAGTCTCGGGGGGAGCGGACAGCGTTTCGATTCTCAGTATCCACAAGTCCAAGGGATTGGAGTTTCCAGTTGTCTTTCTGGTGGACACCGCCAAAACCTTTAATACGGTGGATTTGCGCCAGCCCTTCCTGCTGCACTCCCAGCTGGGCTTTGCCTGCCTGCGCCGGGATATGAAGCAGTTCCGGCAGTTTACCACCCTGCCCATGGAGGCCATTCGGCTGGATTTGGAGCGGTCCAACCTCTCGGAGGAGCTGCGGATGCTCTATGTGGCCCTCACCCGGGCCAAGGAACGGCTCATTGTCACCGGAAGCTGGAAGAACCCGGAGAAAAAGATGGCCTCCCTGGTTGGGGGGCTGGCGGACGGGAGGATTTCTCCCCATCAGGTGGGCAGCTGTCGCTCCTATTTGGACTGGCTGCTTTCAGCCCTGCTGTGGCATCCTGACGGATGGGAACTGCGCCGCCTGGCAGGATGGGAGGAGGAACCCCTGGCTGCCCAGGGACATTTCCGGCTGGTATTGGCCGCCCCTGGGGAGCAATCCGCAGAGGAAAACCAGCAAACCGCCTTTCTATCTTCAAGCGATCCCGCTCTTTTGGAGCAGCTGCGGCGGCGGGGAGAATTTCGCTACCCCTGGCAGCGGGCGGTGGAACTGCCCACCAAAATGGCCATCTCAGCCATTGCTCACCAAAGCGCCGGAGAGAGCTACCGCTTCAGACGCCGTCCCGCCTTTCTCTATGAAAAGGGGCTGACCCCAACCGAACGGGGAAATGCCCTCCACCGGTTTATGCAGTTCTGTGATTATCGTCTGGCGGCCCAGGACCCTCAGGGGGAAATTGACCGGCTGGTGGCCCGGGGCTTTTTGCGGCAGGAGGAGGGAAAAGCCATTGACCCCGCCCGGCTGGAAGCCTTTTTCCACAGCTCTTTGGCCGGGAGGATTTTCTCGGCCCAGCAGGTACTGCGGGAGTACCGTTTCCTGGCCGAAGTTGGCGGGGAACTGCTGGCCCCCTATACTGGGCTGGACCTGGGGGAGGAAAAAACCACCTTGCAGGGTGTGGCTGACTGTATTATAATTGAGGACGGCCAGGCGGTGATTGTGGATTACAAAACCGACCGGGTCACCTCCGAGGACCAGCTGGAAGAGCAATATGGGGTGCAGCTGTTGCTCTACCGGGAGCTGGTGGCCAAAAGTTTGGCCATGCCGGTGAAGGAGTGTATTATCTATGCCTTTGCCCTGGACGCCCAACTGGAAATTGGCAAAAAAGATCTAAAAAAACACCTTGACAGGACCATGGGAATCTGATAAAATGTTCTGGTAAAACAAAGCAGAACATTGTTTCGTTCTCACCCATGGGCTGCGGTGCCATGTGGTCAATAGCGTTGGTTTGAGGCATGGCCTCATTCTGTGGTATTGAAAAGCGCGGACGGAACTCTGTCTGCGCTTACTTTATTTTTTGATGGCTTTGGAGGTGCTTTACCATTAGCAACAAGGAAATGCCGATTAATGAGGAGATTAGAGACAAGGAAGTCCGGGTGGTTGACGCCGATGGCAGTCAGTTGGGGATCATGTCCGCCAAAGAGGCCCAGCGCATCGCCTTGGAAAAGAATTTGGATCTGGTAAAAATCGCTCCTCAGGCTGTGCCACCTGTCTGCCGTATTATGGACTATGGCAAGTACCGTTTCGAGCAGGCAAAACGGGAAAAGGAAGCTAAGAAAAACCAGAAGGTAATCGAAATCAAGGAGATTCGTCTCTCACTGAATATCGATACCAATGACTTTAACACCAAGCTTAACCACGCGGCGAAATTTTTGCAGAGTGGCAACAAGGTGAAAGTTTCGGTACGTTTCCGGGGTCGTGAGATGGCCCATCCCGAGTTGGGAACCGCTGTTATGACCCGGTTTACCGAAAGTATCGCTCCCTACGGCACAGTGGAAAAACCGCCCAAGATGGAAGGCCGGAGCATGACCATGGTTGTTACGGCAAAGCCCACCAAGTAAACGATTAGGAGGAAAACAAAATGCCTAAGCTGAAAACACATTCCGGTGCGAAAAAACGCTTTAGATTTACAAAAAACGGCAAGGTAAAACGTGATAATACCAACCGGAGACATATCCTTACCAAAAAGAGCACCAAGCGTAAAAGAAACCTGAGAAAAGCCAGCTACGCACATGCTACCAACATGAAGGCTCTCAAGCTGATGCTCCCTTCCAGATAAGATTTAACGACAACACCCAAAACGGAGGTATATAGATATGGCTCGTATCAAAGGCGCGACTATGACTCGCAAAAGAAGAAAGAAAGTACTCAAGCTGGCCAAGGGCTACTATGGTTCCAAGAGCAAGCTGTTTAAAACCGCGAAACAGGCGGTCATGAAATCTGGCAACTACGCTTATATCGGCAGAAAACAGAAAAAACGCAATTTCCGTTCTCTGTGGATTACCCGTATTTCCGCCGCCTGCCGTATGAACGGTGTGAACTATTCCACCTTTATGAACGGCCTGAAGAAAGCTGGTATCACCCTCAACCGTAAAATGCTTTCTGAAATTGCCATCCATGACGAGGCTGCTTTCGCCTCTCTGGTGGAAAAGGCAAAGGCTGCTCTCTAATAACGCAGTACTGACGCCCGGGTCCGTAAACGACCGGGCGTCTTTTGCTATGATTTTATCTACCTAGATCACGAGGAGTTTATTATGCAGATACTGTCGTCAGCTCAGAATCCCCAAATCAAGGAACTGGTGCGCTTACAGACCTCCCGCCGGGAACGCCGGGAAAGGGGTCTCTTTGTGCTGGAAGGCGCCAGAATTTCTATGGAGGCGGCAGACAGCGGTGTGGTGATCGAAAAATTCTTCTTCTCACCCAAAGGAGCCCAGCGTTATCCGCAAGTGGTGGCGCACCTTACTGAGGTGGCAGGAGAAATCTACCAGATTTCTGACCAATTGGCTCAAAAAATAGGGGATTCGGTCAATCCCCAGGGAATCTTTTGTCTCTGCCGCTGTCTTGACAACCTTTTTACAGCTGATAAAATAAAAGGCGATGGTCATTATCTGGCAGTATATGGGTTGCAGGACCCAGGCAATCTGGGTACCATCATCCGCAGCTGTGACGCCTTTGGGGCTGATGGCTTGATTCTGTCAGAGGACTGTCCCGATCTGTACAGCCCCAAGGTCCTGCGCGGTTCTATGGGAGGGTTCTTCCGCCTGCCGGTCTATCTGACCGCCGATATGGGCCGGACGGTAGGTATCCTCCGGGAGGGTGGTATCCCTGTTTACGCGGCGGCGCTGTCCCCCGATTCCAGTTCGGTACTACAGACAGATTTATCTGGAGGAGCCTGTGTTATGATCGGCAACGAGGGCAGCGGATTGCCCCAGGAGATGATCGACTGCTGCAGTGGCAGCCTGATTATCCCCATGACACCACAGGCGGAATCTCTCAACGCGGCGGTGGCTGCCAGCGTCATTTTGTGGGAGATGTTCCGCGGCGGCCAACACTAAAGAAGGAATACCATTATGACAGACAACACCCTCTACTGGATCTGGTACGCTTCCCTTTTTGGGTATGGCACCCGTCGGGGCTGCCAATTGCTCGGGTCAGTGGAAAGCCCCAAGGAGTTTTTCTGTGCCAGCAGAGAAGAGCTGGCATCTTTGGGGGTTCTCACCAACCGGGAGATTGAGTTGTTTTTGCGACGGGATCTCACCCAGGCCAGAGAGATTCAGGACCGGGCACGACAGCTGGGGTGTACCCTGATTACCCCCGATTCTCCCCACTATCCCCAAAAGTTGTCCCATATTTACGCAAAGCCGTTGGTTCTCTATTGTATTGGAGATCTCTCCGGTTTGGATGAGCGGTTGACCATCGGCATGGTAGGTTCCCGGCAGGCCAGCCCTTATGGTGTGGAAGCGGCGTCGGTGCTGTCCTGTGAGCTGGCGGCAGCGGGAGCGGTGATTGTCAGCGGCATGGCGGTTGGGATCGACCAGGCTTGTCACACCGGTGCTTTAAAAGCCAGTGGCAGGACCATTGCCGTTTTAGGCTGTGGCATTGATCTGCCCTATCCCAAGGACAGCGGGGAGCTGAAACGGCAAATTGTTCGAAGGGGCGGAGCGGTTATCACCGAGTTTCCCCCGGGCACGCCGCCCAAAGCCCCCTATTTTCCGGTGCGCAACCGGGTGCTGTCCGGTCTCTGTGACGGAGTTGTGGTAGTGGAGGCGGATATCCGCAGTGGTTCACTGATTACCGCCGGTTACGCCCTGACCCAGGGCCGGGATGTATTTGCTGTACCGGGGCGGATTTTTGACCGGGGCTCCCGGGGATGCAACAAGCTGATTGCCCAGGGGGCCATCCCTGTTTTAAGCGGGGCAGATGTACTGGACCAGTATCTTTACAGCTGTAACTATCCTCGTTCGGTGGCGTGGGAGGATAAGGAGGGCCCGGAATCGGAGATACCCCCTCATCAGCCACAAAATTCCCAGCCTGTCAAAAAAACGGCGCCCGACTATCTTACCGACTGCCAGTTAGCTGTTTACCAG
>CALXEL010000044.1 GCA_944387315.1 uncultured Clostridia bacterium | reverse complement strand
GAAATCAATCAACAGCATAACATAACTACCCAGGAACAGCTGGGTTACTGCTACATATATGGTGTGATAAACATCCACTTGCAACACATCCTTATTCTATCGATGGATATGATTTGTGAGATTCTGTCAGCCAGTAATTGCCCCATGCCCGTTTAAAGTCTATGGCGGCTGTCCGAGGCAATGGGACAGTGGTTCCATTATCTAGCAGAGCTTCATGACCATTAACACCGGCGACATGCTGAAAATTCAGCACAAAGCTGGCCCCACATAGATAAAAACGTTTATCTTCCAACAGAGGAGACACTGCGTTGCGAAAGGTGGTTCGAACTGTTCGGGAATCCACAATTTCGTTGGCACAGCAGTAGTAACGTACCACTTTGCCCACCCGTTCTCCGTAAAGTATTGTTTCAAGAAGAAGACGACGAGGACCTTCCAGTGTTTCTACTATAATTGCGCTTTCTTCCCGTTGTGTTAGTTTTTCAATAACCTTATCCAATACCTGAAAGAATTTGGTTTGTTTGACAGGCTTGAGCAGATAAAAGAATGTCTGTATATCATAGCTGTCAGCAGCATAGTCATTGGAACTGGTCAGAAAAATCAGTTCACCTGTATCTTGCATTCGGCGAAGATATTTGCCAACAGCAATTCCATTTTGTCCAGGCATAAGGATATCCAATATGTAAAGATCAAATCCGCCCTGTTCCTCAACATGGTTCAGGAGAGCAGTACCACTGTTGAAAGTTTCTACTTTACCAGTCAAATTCGGATGGGTTTGTAGATATTTCCCGAGAAGCATGTCGATTTTTTGCAAATATTCTGGTTGATCGTCACAAATGGCGATTTTTAGCATGGGATTACCTTCCCTTCGGAATGAATTTTACGCAATCAAATGCCAATTTTGCACAAATGATCCCAAAAGCTGTTATTGCAGTTAATCTTTAAGATAACATGTTAGAAACACATCGTCAAGGAATCGATAGGTTGAAAGCAGACGAATACACACTTATCGGAAGTAAATTTGCATTGCAGTGAAAGCTGCCCTTTTGGCATATCTGCACTTCTATAAGATAAAATAAATCTTACTACAAATTAAGTGGAGGTTTATTTTATGGAAAAGATGCATTTAGAAAACAGTTTTATGGCTTTCCAAAAGGAGTTGGCAGCCAATGATCGAAGCAAAGGAACAATAGATAAGTATTTGCGGGATGTGCGAGCCTTTTTTCAGTGGCTGCAGGACAGGGAATTGTCCAAAGAACAAGCGTTAGCATGGCGGGAGCATCTGGTGGAAAAGGGATATATGCCTACGACTGTGAACGCTATGGTGTCTTCACTCAATGCTTTTTTCCAGTTTATACACCGGGAAGACTGTAAAATGAAATTCCTACGCATCCAGCGCAAAGTTTTTTGTGAGCCATCTCGTGAGCTGGGAAAGGACGAATATACCCGATTGCTGCAAACGGCGGAACGATGTGGGAACGACCGCTTGAAACTGTTGATGGAAACAATTTGCGCCACAGGTATTCGTGTCTCTGAATTAAAGTATATCACATTGGAAGCAGTTCAAAAGGGAAGAAGCGTCATTTCTTTAAAAGGAAAGATCCGCACAATTCTGCTTCCCCATAAGCTCTGTGTCAAATTACAAAAATATGCTCGAAAGCAACGTATTTATTCTGGGGAGATATTTTTGACAAAAAATAAAACCAGTCTATCCCGCAGGCAGATTTGGAAAGAGATGAAAGGAATTTGCGCATTGGCAAATGTGGATTCTAAAAAAGTTTTTCCCCACAACCTCAGGCATCTTTTTGCCATTACGTTTTACAAATCATATCGGGACATTGTGAGACTGGCGGATATCCTGGGACATTCCAATTTGGAAACAACACGTATCTATCTCATCTCAACGGGTGAGGAACATCAGCGTCAATTGGATCAATTACAACTGATTAGTTGACAAAATTCACATTTTGTTGTCTTATTAGTTTGTGGACCTTGATAATTTCGGGAAAAGGGGCATTGGAAAAATGGGATTAAAGATTAAATCTTTATAAAAGCATTCAAAACGAGACCACAAATCAAAATTCTGTTTGTGATCCTGCATTTTGTGTCTTAAAAAGAGACGTTGTCAGTCATAACCTTGTAAATATTACACTTTAATGATATAATTTATAATAATTATGTAATTCTGTATAAATGTATTAGCTTTGCCAGGAGACAAAATGTGAATTTCGTGTATCGGCTATCTGTGCTGAAACAACGGTAAACGAGAGGCAAGAAGCCAGAGTGGCAAATAAAAATAACACTAAAAAGGACCAGTTTAAATTTGGAAAATAAACTTTGCCCGTCATCTCAGGCCTATTGGCAAATGACCCATTTGGATGAGGTTGTTGTACTCAATCATATTCAAAATAAAGGGAAAGTTCAAAAATAGATTTCAACATGACAACAAAGTTTGAGGGAGGGAACAAAATCATATGGGAAAACATCATTTATGGAAACGGTCAGTTGCCTTTACGCTGGCATTGTTCCTGCTGTTTACTTCTACTGGATTTACGGCTCTGGCTCAACAGAGTCAAGTTCAATACTCTGTGCAGGCGGTGGAAGGAAAAAATAACGAAGGTGATGCCAGTGCAGAGTCAATAGAGACCCCAGAGTTAGAGCAGGGCTTAGGCCAAGCTGCCCCTTCGATGACAGACGGCGGGGAGCAACATGAGGAGGAATTGGACTCTGACAATCTGCCAGTCCAGCCCCCGGAAGGGGATAAACCAAATGGGGAGACGTCAGTCTCTGGAAACCCTCCAACAGATGGGGGTGTGATCGTTGCGCCTCCTGTCACAGAGAGCCCAAGCCTTTTTGTGAGCTGGGATGCGGGTGATGTCAGCGGGCAGGTCCACTTGACTTTGGAACTGCAAAACGCCGCTGCGGATACCGCTGTGGAAGTGCGAATCCATCTGGATGATGAAGAGTATGAAGCGCTGACAACCACACTGGAAGATACTCTTGTGAAAGATAGTGCCACCTCTACACTGTACTGTGTTTTAGATGGGGAAACACCACTTTTGTACCAGGTGCTGGAATTCCAGCCTCTTGCGCCGGACTTTACAGTGGAAGTATCCCAGCAGGATATCCAGGTGGTTTTCAGCGGGGAGAATGCCCAGCAGGCACAGTGGGAATTTTCAGGTCAATCCATCACTTTTGCAGAAGATTGTGATTGGGATGTAGAAGTCCAGGCCGGGGAAGATGTGGAGTGGTTGGATTCCTCCGCCACCCCTCTGCGGTTTTATGTTGAGATAAAACCAGATCCAAGCGCTGGAGAAATGACCGAACTTCTGTCCCAAACAGCGGAAATTACCTTGAATCTTCCCGATCCCTTGTGTTTTGTTGGGGGAGAGATAGCTTTTCAGGAAGAGAGCAACCAGATCACTGTAGCCGGCGTGCCAGCAATTGATATTTCCGGTTTGCCGGAGGGTGTTCAGGTGTCCAATCTTGACCGGCAGGATCACCAAATTTCTTTTGTGATTTTGCGGGAATTTTCTGGCCAGCAAGAGGCGGTTCCTATGGAACTGTCCCTGACGGTTTACCCTGACGTGTTAACAAAGCCTGAGACAGCTGCTCCCCAACCCGCCCGTCTGCTTTTGGCCCCAGAGGTCCAAGAACCAGCTCCCATGGATGAAATACCAGTGACGCTGGAAGTGGTAGTTGGTTCTGTCCCTATTTGGGGAGAGGCCTTTACGGCGTTTCAGACAGCCCAGGACAGTTTAATGCTGCGTACCAGAGAACAGATTCAGGTAACAAGATGGCGGGATGCCTATGAACATCAGGTTTTTTGGGTAGACAACAACAATGAGAAAAATATCCGCCCCAATTTGACTAGCCATCCTCAGCCTCAACTGGCCTATCGTGTTGCGTTGGAAGACCAGGAGTTTACTGGGGAATATACTGCTTTGACAATGGAAAATTGTCAGGAAATAGGGCTGGACCATATCCCGCAAGGCAGCTATATGCAGATGGGAACTGGGGAATGGCTCTATTCTATGGCAGGAAATCAGCTTCCAGAAAGTTTTACAAAAACCAATATTTATGGAGACAGTTCCAACTATATAGTGGATTGGGCTTTCTTGCCGCAACAGGCGGAAGGTTATGCTCTAGTAGATGTCAATGAAACAAATAAAGACGATTATACCTCCATTGATACATTGGGCTGGTACTATGCTTTGGAGGAAGAACTGCGATTTTATATTGTTTTGCGCCGGGGCGATACTCCGCTTCCAGGAGATATAACCCAATCCATCATAGACAATTTCCGTTTGGAAATTCAGTGGTCCGGTGTGGATGGGGAACGAAACATCCCTTTGAATACCATTGTGGACCATATTTCCGGAGCCCCTATTACGGCTACTTCAGGTGTACTGAAAGTGGATAAGACCTGGAAGTATAACCTGGACGGTTCTCTAATGGATTATAAATTGGCCAGGTACAGCGCAACCGGTGATCAGGTTAGCGATGTTTTGCCGTTGGAGGGCATGAATGGGGACTATTTAAGTATTCTGTATGACAATACGGTGGTCCCCCAACATGGTTCTGTTACAGATGCTCTTCATTCCGGGGGAACTATGTACCTGACCTTGACCGGTACCAAGCCATACAGTGCCACTAAGGTGTGGCTGGATGATGGGACTGTGGATACAGTTGACCAGCGTCCCAGTGGAGAGTTCCAGCTTTGGCGTTATCGTAAGGGACAGAGTTACACCACGGCAGCCCCACTGCGTAATGGGGACGGCACCATTGTAACCTTGGAACTGGATACCACACAGAATACTCAGGAAGTTACCTTCCAGGTGGATTTTAATGGAGACGGTACCTTAACAGACAACCTTCTGCCCAAATATGATACCGAGGGATATGAGTATATCTATGTAGCCAGAGAGTATTTGTATGGCTCCTCCTATGAACAGGTCTTTGGCCGGGTGGAGGATGGACAGGTGATTGACTCTGTAGTGAATGATGAGGGAGTTCTGGTTGAGACCACCCAGGAAAGAGCTTCAGGGCACACATTCCTCTATTCAGGGGGGACCCTTTCCAATCGTATCCATAGCAATATGCAAACCACAGTGACCAAGGTGTGGGATGCTTCGGCGTTCCAGTCGGAATTTAAAGATGTAACCATTGCTTTAAAATTACAGTCCAGACAGGCGGGCAGCCAGGAGGATTGGAAGGATACAGATTATGAGACTATCATAATGGATAACTTCTATCCGGAGAATTTAAGTGTGACAGAAAGCCGGACAGTATCCCTCTATGATATTTATGGACATAAACAGGAGTATCGTTGGATAGAATCAGCTGTCTACCAGGGGGAAAATACGGATAACCTGTTGGAAGAGACAGAGAACGGCGGTTTCTTTGTCCTGAAGCAGAGCGGCAGAGATATCCGCTATCAGTCTACCTCCCAGGTAATGGAGGATGGCAGCACCCGTATTACCAACTCCATTGACAATACCATCGATTACTTTGTCACAAAAGTTTGGCTGGATGCCCAGGGCAACGAAACAGAAGCACCCCAGGGCGCCACTGTCACTTTTGGTATCTATCAGACCATCAGCGGAGAGAAGCCCGGGGAAACGCCGGTAGCCCAGTTCCAGTTGGACGGCGTGGCAGATGACGCTCCTGTTATAGTAAACGAAGCTTTACAGATTCAGGTGCAGGAGACAGAACCATGGGTTGCCCAAGTCACCCCTTTGGAAGAATATGACCAGGCTGGCAGGCAGTATGAGTATATTTTAATGGAGCTGGGCCTGACCAATGGTTACTTCCCTACGGTAAAAACCAGCCAGGACGAGGATCAGAACTATCATTCCACTGTTTACAATGGCCCAGGTGAGGGCCACCGTGTAATGGTGCGGAAAGATTGGGTGGATGACAGTGATATCCAGCACCGGCTTCCTGTAACCATACAGGCTTTTGATCGGCAAACCAATCAGCCGGTAGGGACCCCATTGGTGTTGGGGGATGGCATCTGGTATGGATACATTGGCATTGGACAGCTCAGGCCAGAGGATGTTTATATTTTGGAGACCAAAGTGGGGGATAGGCAAATTCCATTGACCACCTACTTTCTGGAGGGTCAGGAGCCACCCAACTATTCCGACCCACAGCCTCCCGATGAGTATACCGGGGATTCAGGAGACGAATATACCGCCATCCAGTACACCACCCAATACCATCGGTATGAAGTGGTGTACAGCCGGGAAATGATTGCAGACACCTTATTCTACTGTGTATCCAATCGGAGATTGGGGAATGTAAACCTGACAGTGACCAAAAATTGGGTGGATGGAAATGGTGAGACCCGTCAAAAAATCCAGGATATTCTGGCCACCCTGGCTGAGGATGCCCCCAGCCTGGTGCTGCGGCTCCAGTTCTCCGGTTCGGTAGAGGGCTACTATACCATTACCCGGGAGGAACACAGTACGGTGACGGTGGGCAACCGGGATGATAAGGTCCCCATTTTGAATGATACAGGGGATCGGGTTTCTTCCATTCAGGATATTGACTTAAACCAGGATACCAGTACCTACTACTTCCACAATCTTCCTAAATATGACCGCAATGGACTGGTTGTAAAATATACCATTGCAGAAGTGTGGCTGGATTCCCAAGGCAATATTTTATCCACCAGTCAATTGGCTGAAGCGTATCCGGAACTATATGCCCTTTGGAAAGAGTATGCCACCAGTATCCAGCTGGTTAGCTATACGGTGGAAGAGGAGTCCCTCCATTCGGTGGATTCCCAGGTGATGGAGGTAAACAACCGTAAAATTGGAAGCAAATCCATAGTATGGTACAAACAGTGGAACGACTACTACAATTATGTAAATCACCTGCGCCCGGACATCTATCTGGATATTTATCAGCGGGTTCATCTCTCCCACAGCGAGACAAAAGTCTCTCTGTACCAGGCCAACTATCGCTGGACTTACAGCGAGGATGACAGCGGTGGTCTGTATGATCCCATCTATCATTGGCAAGCCTCTTTTACAGGTCTGCCCAAATATGACAGCTTGGGTTATGAGATTGAGTACTTCGCGGTGGAACACACTCTGGTAAACGAGGGGGATTTCGATTATAAGGAAGCGGTCGACAGTTACCCAATGGATGGAGGAACCAATCCAGTCCCCATTGGCACCGTCTTTGACATTGCTGAAACCTATGCTGCCTATGCGGCGGATATCAGCCAGCTGGAACAGGAGAGCACGCCCCACTATGCCTTGCTGGAGGGTGGAACCTTTACCAATTATTTGGAGGCAGCAGCGGTTATCCGGGGGCAAAAGATATGGAAAAATCTTCCGGTTGGCTATCTCAATGAAAATCTGCCGGAGATCACTTTTACCTTGTTCCAAAGCTTGGAAAATGGACCGGAAACGCCGATTGCCACCCTCACCATTACCCATGACCTTTGGAAAAAGCTGTATGCCAATGGTTCCTATGGCTTCCTGATACTCTACGAGGGTGAAAACACCCTTGGCTTTGATGGGGAGGGCAACCTGATCTGTACTGGAATACCCCAGGCAAATAGATTGCCCAAATACGATGCCAGCGGAAAATTGTATACATATACCTTGAAAGAAACAGATATCCGTTGGCCCGACCAGTTAGATACCGCCAATTGGGATCAGGTATACCTGGAACCGACAGTGAACACATTCCAGGTGACCAATACCTACAAAAGTGAAAAAGGCAATCTGACCGTTAAAAAATATTTGGAATTGCCTTTAAATGATCAAAATGAGCCAGAGGCTTATCCGGCTATTCGCTTTAAACTTACAAGAAGTTATGGGACGGTTGGAGGCCAGCAGGAGGACATTTACTTTGTGCGGTATGGAACCTGGTCGTCCAGCCAGGTACGTGACGCGTATCGGCAGGCGGTAGATCATACCCAGCCCTTGGAGGGCACTGTTGCCTTTACCGACCTGGACCTTTATGCTCCCAATGGTTCACCCTATTCCTATACTGTGACAGAAGTCAAGGAATCCTATCTGGAAGGGTATGACACCTGGGCGGCACCGGGGAATGTTCCAATAGCTGATCTGGAAAGTGATTCCAACAAAACCAATGTGGTTACCGACCTGGAACCTGCGGCTGGTGATTCTGAGCCAGCGCCCGTGTCGGCCACTTTCCTCAACCGGCCCCAAAAAACCAATCGGGACACGGTGACATTGAAAGGGCAAAAGGTGTGGGACGATTTTCAGAATCTGTTTCGCACTCGGCCTGAGACACTGCAAGTGACTCTGCGGCGTTACGCCAATCAGCAGTCTGGACAGGGCAACGGTATCCGTAAAACAGAGCTGACTGCTGGTGAATATCAGATTCAGTGGACTAAAAATGGCGATGTTTGGAGCTATGTCATCACCGGCAGTGGTGGTCAGGGCTTGGAACAGTACGCTCCCAATGGTATGCCATGGGAATATGAAGTTGTAGAAACTATTCCCCAAAACTACACCTCCCCATCCAATGGGGTCGCCCGGGAAAACACCCAGACAGGGCAGACCATCACTATGAGGGATTTGACCAACTCTACCGCCACCTCTATTCCATTCAGCAAAAGCTGGGTTGATGAAAATGGAAATATTATCGATCAGGACTATTTGGGAACCGAGCTCTCTGTGACCTTCCAGTTAGAGGTGGCTCAGCAGGGACAGGGAAGCCTCCAGTGGCAAGACGGGGAAAGCTTCTTCCGGGCAAAATTGTCTTCGGATTCCTATGAAAAGCTGTTTGGTTCTTACCAGTTTACCCAAACCTTGACGGAGACCATCCTGAATGAGGATGTTTGGGGGAAAGATCATACCTTTACCCATTTGCCGCGATGTATTGCCCCAAATGGACCCCATTTGGTCTACCGGGTGGTGGAAACCCAGGTGAGCTATGGGTCAACTACCCTCCAATATGAAGCGGTGAATCAGGATGACGGCAAAGCTTACACCTATACTGTATCCCCGCCGGGGTTGTTCTCCCCCTACTATCGGGATGAGCGGGGGAATGTAAGTGACCACTATCTTGTTACCCAAACAGATTTTTATAACCAGATGGATACCCAGTCTCTGACGGTCACCAAAACCTGGGTCAATGACAGCCAGAACCGTTACAGCACCCGTCCCGCTACCAAGCGTCCTGGCTATGATTGGGAAACCAGCTTCCTGATTCAGCGTACAACCGATCGAGAGAGCTGGCAGACGGTGACAATCCACTATGAAGATGATGTGGTTGCCCCATGTATTGTTTATGTCAATGGTAAAAACTCGCAACCATCCAGTTCGGTGACAGTGGAAGGGCTGCCCAGCACAGACTTAAATGGAAAACCCTATACCTATCGGGCTGTGGAGCTGAAGCCAGGGGAGACGGTAGATTACTGGCAGGGGGACCGGACTGTAGATGAGGCGGAAAGCGGCATTGTGGCGCAGGGAGAATCTTATCATACAGCTTATAAAGTCTCCTATGACCCGGACCTGCTCTCTGCTTCCAACCAGATGGAGACCATCCAGCTGTCGGCCACCAAGGAATGGTATGGGCCAGCCGCCAGCGAGCTGATTATGGAGCTGCAGTACCTCCATGCAGATGGCACCTGGAAAACCTTTGCTACCAGAGCCAGGGTAGAATTAAACGGCGAGAAGGATGAAAATCCATCCGCTCCCTATTATGAAACCGAACCCTCAGATGGGAAGTGGAAGGCGGTATGGACCGGAGTGCCCAAAATGCTGCCTAACAGCAATTTGAGTCCAAATGGTCAGACTCAGTATCGGATTGTGGAGGTAGAGGTAGTTCCAAGTTGGTATTTGGCTCTGTCTTCTACCCAGCAGCAGGTATCTCCCGGCACACCGGCCCAGTTTATCAATGTGCAGAAGACCAGCTTGCAGGTTGAAAAGATTTGGGGCACAGCCCAGGCCAAACCCAGTGGGGTTACGGTGGATCTCTACCGCACCACCCAGCTGAATCAGGTGGGGCAGGTTGCAGAGGCAAATCAGGTGGACAATGAAACCCTGACCTTGCGGGCCAGCACCTGGAAAGGCAGCTTTGACAATCTTCCCAAATATAGTCCCCAGGGCGAGCTGTACTACTATTACGCTGTAGAGAAAACAGTGGGCGAAAATCCCGCATCCCAATCAGGCTATACCATATATCATTACAATACACCTGTTGCCAATGCTGGAAACACCGTTACCAAGATTGTCAACGTGGGGCACAAGAGTATTACGGTAACCAAAAACTGGAAAGACTACAGCAATGGGTATCAGACCCGTCCGGACAATCTGACCTTAACCCTCTATCGTCAAATCAGCGGGGGCAGTCCCACTGTTGTAACAGATGTCTCTCCAACCAATTGGGTTAAAAATGGGAACACCTGGACCTGCAGCTATGTGGACCTGCCGGAAAGCGACCAAAATGGAAATCTCTATACCTATTGTGTGCAAGAGACCGTACCCGATACCGCCACCGGTGAGGATTCCTATGTGTTGACACAGAATGGCACCCGGCTGACCAATACCCTGACAGGAACCATTGACATACCTGTCACCAAAGTATGGGTAGACGGTGGGGACAGCGACGGACTGCGTCCCGACGCAATCACGATCATTTTATATGCCAACGGACAGGAGAAACAGCGGCATACCCTGCAGGCGCCAGGCATCCTTGGAAGCCTGCTTGGCAGCAATACCTGGTCCTATACCTTTACTGGCCTGCACAAATATGACGCCGATGGCAAAAAGATTGTCTATACCATTGGGGAAGAAGCAGTAAACGGCTATGCGACAGCCATTGACCCAGGCAGTTTTACCATCACCAATACGCTGCTTACCCAGTTTCCTGTTGAAAAAATTTGGGGAGGCATAGCCGATGGCCAGCGGCAGGAAGTTACAGTGGGGCTTTACAGAACCACCAACGCCAATACAACACCGGCAGCTGTAACCGATCAGGCGGGCACGCCTCTGACCCTGAAACTCAATGAGGCCAACCAGTGGACCAATGTGTTTACATCCCTCCCAAGGTTCGCGCCTACCGGGGAGAGGTATCTCTATTCGGTTCAGGAGCTGACAGTGGGTTCAACCCCAGCCGGTGAGACAGGTTATCTGATTCATATCAATGACAGACCGGGCGGCGGCGTGGTGATTTCCAACATTCGGGCTGTCACGCTCTCCGGCACCAAAACCTGGAAGGATAACCATAACCAATATGGTACACGTCCCAGTTCTCTTGCCCTGATTTTACAGCGCACAACCGATTCGGTCATTACTGATGCCACCCATTGGGATACTGTCACTTCCATCGCTCCTGTCTGGACAGGAACCGATACAGATGATTGGCGGTATACCTACAGCAATTTGCCTGCCACCAATGACCAGGGCGTTCTCTACACCTATCGGGTGCAGGAAGTTGTCCCGGAAACGGCGATGGGAACAGATCACTATCGGCTGGAGCAAACGGGAAATGATCTGGTGAATATTTTAGAGGGTACCATCAACATTCCAGTAACCAAATTGTGGATCGATCAGGACGACGCTTTCGCCATGAGGCCGGAAACAGTTACAGTCAAGTTGCTGGCCAACGGCGCTGACACCGGTAAAACCTTGCAGCTGACAGCTCCCACCGGGTTGGGCACCCTGTTTTCGGATCAGAACCGGTGGACCGGCCAATTTACCGACCTGCTGGAGTATGATACAGACGGCAAGAGAATCGTCTACACAGTGGAGGAAACCCCTGTACCCGATGGCTATGAAGTCTCCTATGGCTCAACTGTAGATGGCGGGGAGATCGGCGATGGCCTTGTGGTTACCAACACAGGATTTGGCCGGCTGGCAATCCATAAAACTGTTACAGGCAGCCGGGGCAACCGCTCCAAGGAATTTACCTTTACGGTGCAGTTTACCGATGCTTTGAGCGGAGAACCCCTTGCAGGCAGTTTCCCCTGTACTATTACCCACCAGGACGGCACAACCGAAAGGGTGGAGATACAGAACGGGGGCATCCTGCTGCTGAAACACGATGAAACAGCTGTGGTGGACCGCTTGCCGGACGGTACCTCTTACCAGGTGACCGAAAGCGACAACAAAGGGTATCGGGTAATCCAGAGCGGCACCACAGGGGCGATTTCAGCTGGTCTGGTGATGACAGCGGAATTTACCAACCATCGAAGCGGATATAGTGATCCCGATGATCCTCCGGCGCCCAAGGACCCGCCCACTACCGACAATGGGCAGCCACCTGTAGAGGAACTGCCTCACACTGGCCAAAACTGGCTATTGCCAATCCTGTTGGCGTTGGCAGGGGCAGGAGCTCTGGGCTGGGGGCTGATCTCCAGGAGAAAGAACCATGAGCTTTGATGACAAAAATAAAATCAAACGGCGTCCCAATTTATGGTTTGTAATTGGGATAGGGCTGCTTCTGGCTGCTGGGGGAAGCATTGGGTGGAATTTGTATGAGCAAAACAACGCCAAAAGCGCTTCTGAAAGCCTGCTGGCCCTGGCGGAGCAAAAGCTGGAAGCTCAGCAGGCTCAGCCCTCGCAGCCCCAGGAGCTGCCCACAGCCTCCGGGGAGGAGAGTACGTCCTGGGATTTGTACAATCTGGACGGGATACTCTCCATCCCCAGTCTGGGGCTGCGGCTGCCAGTTCTCTCCGACTACAGTGAGGATCTCTTAAAGGTCAGCGTCTGTGTCTATGAAAAAGATGGGGAGGGCCAGCCTCCTCGCATGATTCTGGCCGGACACAACTATCCCGCTCATTTTGGCAAGCTGTCTTCCCTGCAGCCAGGGGATTCTGTCGGTTATGAGCCCATTGAGGGGGAAAGCATATCCTATCAGGTGGTGGAAGTGACTGAGATCGCCGCCGATGACCGAGAGGCATTGGAATCCGGAGAGTGGGATATGACGCTGCTCACCTGCAACTGGGATATGAGCCGGCGGGTTTTGGCCCGTTTGGCCTGTCTGGAACCATAATATGTCGTTTTGACCATATGAAAAAAGCCCCCGAATATTCGGGGGCTTTTTTGTGGTTTAAATGGTCGTTTATTCTTCTGCCAACTGGGAGGAAACCCGCGCCAGGGCTGTATCAAAACAGGTTAAAAGGGATTGAAAAGAGAGTGCCAAACACAGCTTTGTTATGCAATGTTATGGAAAGCCGTTAAGAATTATCAAAGGGCAGGCCAGGCGCCATCCCAAACTATGCGGCGGTAATTTTCCCGGTCGGTGTCCCCCTCTGTGGAAAAACACAGAATCCGGGAATCCGGGCCCAGACCCAGATCCTGACGGAGAGATGCCAGACTGCCCCGGGTCAGGATCTGTGTGGCCGCCCCCACTGTGACGGCGCCGCTCTCCCCTGAAATGATCCGCGTATCGCCAGGCAGGGGATTTCCCAGTACCCGCATCCCCTGCGCGGCCACCCAATCCGGTACAGAGAGAAAGTAGCTGGCATAGGCCTGAAGCTGCTGCCATCCCAGGCCGCAAGGTTCCCCACAGCAGAGTCCGGCCATAATTGTTTGCATGGAACCATTGGCTTTATGCAGCTGACCATCCGCTGCCTGGACTGTTTGGAAAAGACAGGCCGCCTGAGAGGGTTCCACAATAACGATTACAGGTGGACATTCTCGATAATAGTCGCCGAAGAATCCAGCCAAGGCTCCGGCCAAAGCCCCAACCCCAGCTTGCAGAAAGATATGAGTAGGAGGACAGTCTCCCAACTGTTCTGCCGCTTCCAAAGCCATAGTTGTATATCCTTCCATAATCCAGGCGGGCACCTCCTCATAGCCTTCCCAGGAAGTGTCCTGAATGAGGGCCCAGCCCTTCTCTTTTGCCTCTTTGCAGGCAAGGCGCACTGTGTCATCATAATCAAGATCGGTGATCTCGGCTTTCGCCCCCAGGGCCCGGATATTTTCCAGCCGTTCCCGGGCGCTGCCGGCAGGCATGTACACCACGCTTTGGCAGCCCAGGCGGCTAGCTGTCCACGCAACCCCTCTGCCATGGTTTCCATCTGTGGCGGTGATAAAGGTGAGATTTTGCAGTTTCTCCCGAGTTTCTTCACAAACCAATTGGTCATAACGTAGCTCTTTGCTAGTTCCCAGAGTTTCAGCAATATATTGGCCAATGGCGTAACTGCCTCCCAAAACCTTGAAAGCGTTGAGACCAAAACGTGCGCTTTCATCCTTTACCCGAAACTCTGCCACTCCCAGCCGGGCAGCCAGTCTCTGAAGATTGACAAGGGGAGTGGGGCAATATTCAGGGAAGCTCTGGTGAAATTCACGTGCCTTTTGCGCCTTTTCTACTGTAAATCGGTTTCCTCCTTCTCCGGTTGGGTGTTGTTTGACAAATTGAATTGTGTCATACACTGTTAACAAGACCTCCTTTACCATAATTAAGCCAGGCATTTGCGAACCAGCTGAACCCAGTACTCTGATCCTATCAGTAAAGCGTCATCGTTGTAATCATATGCTGCATTGTGGGTGGGTGGATCTTTTGTCAGGTCGCTGCTTCGGGCGGTTCCCAAAATTATAAAACAGCCAGGCACAGTCTGCAAAAAGGCGGAAAAATCCTCAGAGGCAGTGAATGGCTCTATCTGGTCGTTGGCTTTTGTTGCTCCCAAAAGATCTCTGGCCGCTTCCATTGCTTTCTCGACACAAGCCGCATCGTTGCTGGTGGGGTAAAACTCATGGGTATATGTCACATGGCACTCAGCTCCATACATGGCGCATGCTCCCTGACAAATCTCCCGCATACGTTTTTCAACCAGGGCAGAGTCCTCAGGAAGGTAGCTGCGTACATCTCCCCTCAGTTCCACATGGGTGGGGATCGCATTATGTCCGCCATCGGTCTCAAATTCCGTCACCGAAACCACTACCGAATGGGCTGGGTTAACGCTTCGGGAAACAATGGTTTGCAGCCCCAGATAGATGGTACAGGCCGCCGCAAGAGGATCTACCAAAAGCTGTGGCGACGAAGCGTGTCCCCCCAATCCAGTGATTCGGATTGTGAAGTTGTCCTCACTGGCCATCATGGGCCCCACTCGGGTGTTGATGGTCCCGAAGGGCAGGTTGGGGAAATTGTGAAGGCCATAGATCTCATCCATGGGAAACCGTTGGAAAAGGCCGTCGTCAATCATAGCCTGAGCCCCTTTGCCCGGCTCCTCAGCAGGCTGGAAAATAAATCGAACGGTCCCATTAAAAGACGGATTCTCTGCCAGAAGAGCGGCCGCGCCCAGCAAAGTGACAGTATGGCCGTCATGGCCACAGCCATGCATCTTTCCGGGATTCTGAGAAACATGGTCATGCTCCCCCTGATCGGTCAAAGCGATGGCATCCATATCTGCCCGCAAGCCGATTACCTTTTTCCCGTTCCCGGATTTGAGAGTCGCCACTACACCGGTGCCACCGATACCGGTACAGACTTCCAAACCCAGCTTTTTCAGCTCTTCCGCTACAATGCCGGCGGTGCGTACCTCCTCAAAAGCTGTCTCGGGGTGGGCGTGCAGATCCCGGCGGAGAGCAGTGAGTTTTTCCTGCAATACTTTTTTATCCACCTCGTCAAAACCTCCTGTTCTATGAAATATGCGATATGCAATATATCGTATATGAAATATAGCATACTTTCCCTGTTGTTGTCAATGTAGGCAGGAGTTTCTTTTCTCTATTTTTCTCTTGTTTTTGCTGGCTTCACTTTCCCGTCATTTTGGGTTGCAGCCTATTTGACAAATATGATATGATATTACTGTTTAGCAAAGGAGAGAAGCCACTATGCCTATCCCGCAAGAACAAATCGCTGTGGAGCGGCTCAGTGCCAAAGAGCGTGTGCTGCAGACCCTGTCCAGGTGGATTGTGGACGGTACCCTGGAACCGGGAGAGCGTATTTATGATGAAGAGCTGTCCAAGTATTTCCATATCAGCCGCACACCAGTGCGGGAAGCCCTGCAGGTACTTTCGGAAAAAAGGTTGGTGGAAGTCCTTCCGGGACGAGAGACCCGGGTGGCCCCAATCGATCCACAGGAGCTGGAACAGATCTATCCTATGCTGGCCCACCTGCATGGTTTTGCAGTAAAACTGGCCTTTCCCAAAATTACGCCTCAGGTTCTTGCGTCCCTGGAGGAGAAAAACCTGCTCCTTGCCCAAATGCTGAAAGATCACAAACAGGTGGATTTTAAACAGATGGACCGGCAGTTTCATCAGATTCTTGTAAGCCTGGCTAGCAATTGTTACCTGGAAAAATATTTGGATGATTTGCAGCTTCACGCTGACCGGGCGGAATTGCAATACTTTAAATGGGAAGGCACTCAGGCCCAGTCGATAGAGGGCCATCGCCGGATCATTGCCGCTCTGAGAAAGGGCGACTGTTCAGAAGCGGTCCGGGCTATGGAGGAGAACTGGCTGATTACCTGTCGGTTGCTGCTGGAGAGAATTTCCCAACAAGACATATGATTTTTTAAAAGGCAAGAGACACTTCAGAGGAAGAAGGACAGAAGCTGTTTTTGGGCAGCTGATTTTACAGAAAAAGCCCCCGAATATTCGGGGGCTTTTTTGCTGTTTGAATGGCTGCTTATTCTTCTACCAACTGGGAGGAAACCAGCGCCAAGGTTCCCTCATCGCTGATCTGGGCGGTGATCCGGTAGCGGGGCAGCTTTTCCTCTACCAGCTGATGTACCTGGGGGTCCTCCAAATAGTTCTCATAGACCGCCAGCCACTGGCCCTGTTCATCCTGCACCCCGCCCATTCCAATGGTCAGGTAGCTCACAATAGCTTCATAGCCCTGGGAGATTTCCTCAATCTGATGGAAATAGGGTTCCACCCGGGCGGCGCCGCCCCGGTGAGGTGGGGTATAGACGCCCTCCAGAGGATGGTAGGTGTAGGAGCTGACATCTTCATGGGTCAGGGAGAGATCCGGCCCCCAGATAGTCTGGGCCGCCTGCTCCACCCACTCCTGGGGGGTGAACTGGAAGTCCTCGATGGAGTTGAGCAGCGGCTCCAAAAAGGAGTCGTCCGCGGGGTAGAGAGGGTACTCAGCTCCCTCCTCTGTGACAGAGCAGTTGTCGGGAGCCATCAGCCGGCCGGCAGCCAGCTTGTGCTGGTTGTCCAGCTGATCGGGAGAATCATAGGCCCCGGTATCCCCAGCATAGTAGATGAGGGTATACAGTTGGGGGTACTCCTCCAGAACCGACTGATTGGAGGAGAGAAAGGGGGATGGGGTGGGACGGCTGCCGGGATAGGGCAGGCAGGCCCGCAGTCCGGCAAAGTCCTGGGCGGTTATGGGTTGGCTGTAGAGATCAGCCGGCTGGTAGCGGCCGTACCCATCATCTTCCAGGGTGATTCCCCCCAGAGAAAACCCCTGACCGTTTAAGAGAAATCCCACATTGGAAAGACCGTTTTTCAGGGCAGTGCAGCCAATCGAGTTGAGCAGGGCTTCCACCGCTGTCTGATCGG
>CALXEL010000043.1 GCA_944387315.1 uncultured Clostridia bacterium | reverse complement strand
ATGTCCATCGGCAGCTCCTTTGAGCAGGCCATTATGAAAGCGGTCCGTTCCATCGAGCTGGGCCTGGACACCCTGCAGATGGAAAAGCACCGGGAAATGAGCGATGAGGAGATTCTCCAGCAGCTCCACCAGTGTGATGATGAGCGGATCTTTGTGGTGTACGACGCCCTGCGCCGGGGAATCCCGGTGGAGACAGTCCATGAGATCACTATGATCGACAACTGGTTCCTGTCCAAGATCAAAAACCTCAGCGAGATGGCCCAGTGGCTGGGCGAGGGCGAGCTGACCCAGGACAAATATCTGGCTGCCAAAAAGTGGGGCTTCCTGGACAAGACCATTGAGAAGCTCTCCGGTCAGCCGGTAGGGGAGCTCCACCGTCCCGCCGTCTACAAGATGGTAGATACCTGTGCCGCCGAGTTTAAGGCTGAGACCCCCTATTTCTATTCCACCTACGACGACGAAAACGAAGCGGAGCTCTTTTTGGAGGAGCACCCCACCGATAAAAAGAAGATCATTGTATTTGGTTCCGGTCCCATCCGGATTGGACAGGGCATCGAGTTTGACTACTGCTCGGTTCACTGTGTCTGGTCCCTGAAAAAGGCCGGTTACGAGGCCATTATTGTCAACAACAACCCGGAGACGGTCTCCACCGACTTTGACACCTCCGACCGGCTCTACTTCGACCCCCTGACCCCTGAGGATGTGGACAGCATTCTGGAGGTGGAAAAGCCCTATGGAGTGGTGGTACAGTTTGGTGGCCAGACAGCTATCAAGCTGACCAAACACCTCAAGGAGAAGGGTGTACGGATTCTGGGCACCTCCGCTGACAGCATTGACGCCGCGGAGGACCGGGAGCGTTTTGATGAGCTGCTGGAGCAGTGCGGTATTCCCCGTCCCAAGGGCAGCACAGTATTTACCACCCTAGAGGCATTGCAGGTGGCTGAGCAGCTGGGTTACCCAGTGCTGCTGCGTCCCTCCTATGTATTGGGCGGTCAGAATATGGTTATTGCCTACTCTCCCGCCGATGTCACCGAGTATATGACCATTATCACCTCCCACGAGCTGGAAAACCCTGTGCTCATCGATAAGTACATGATGGGCACCGAGGTGGAGGTAGACGCCATCTGCGATGGCCAGGACTACTTGATCCCCGGCATTATGGAGCACATTGAGCGGGCAGGCGTCCACTCGGGCGACTCCATCTCGGTCTATCCCGCCCAAAACCTGTCTCAGAAGGTACGGGCCACCATCATCAGCTACACCGGTAAGCTGGCCCGGGCCCTGAATGTGGTGGGTCTGGTCAACGTTCAGTATGTGGTGTACAACGGAGAGGTCTATGTGATCGAGGTCAACCCCCGCTCCTCCCGTACCGTTCCCTATATCAGCAAGGTGACCGGCGTACCCATGGTGGATCTGGCCACCCGGATCATGTGCGGTGAAAAGCTGGCGGATATGGGCTATGGCACCGGGCTTTATCCCAACGCCGACTATGTGGCGGTAAAGGTGCCGGTGTTCAGCTTTGAGAAACTCCACGATGTGGATATTCAGCTGGGGCCGGAGATGAAATCTACCGGTGAGGTGCTGGGCATTGCCAAAACTTTTGAGGAGGCTTTGCTCAAGGGCCTGATCGCTGCCGGCTATCAGATGAAGCACAAGGGCGGCGTGCTGATTACCGTCAAGGATACCGACAAACAGGAGATGATTCCCATCGCGGAGCAGTTTGAGCGGCTTGGCTTTGACATCTATGCCACCTCCGGCACTGCCCGGACCCTCAACGCCAATATGGTGGCGGCCAGCGGTGTGCGGAAGATTGAGGAGCCTTCTCCCAACATTCTGGATCTCTTCGAGTCGGGTAAGATCGACTATGTGATCTCTACCAATGCCACCGGCCGGAAACCGGCGGAACATTCGGTACAGATGCGCCGGCGTGCCATTGAGCGTTCCATCGCCTGCCTGACCTCACCCGATACCGCGGCGGCTCTGGCCCGGTGTCTGGCCATGAACAAGACCATTCAGGATGTGGAACTGATCGATATTACCACCATCTAAGTTTTGACACTGCAAAAATAAAGCCCCCGGGACCTAAGGAATATTTTCCAGGTCCCGGGGGCTTGTGTTTTTCTTTACCGTTTGGGCAGCAGGTACTGTTCAAAAGCCCGCACCCGGTCTTTTTGACCAATAACTACAATCACGTCTCCATCCACAAAGACATAGCCCGGATCAATTTCAATGGTGGTGGAATGCTCGTGCTCTACCGCGATAATGTTAAGGCCATGGCGGCGGCGCAGGTCAGTTTCCAGAACGCTCTGTCCCACCAGTTTGTCGGTAACCCGCAGTTCGCTGATCTCGATATCATTGCTCAGGGAGATGTAATCCAGCACATTGTTGGACAGCAGTTTTTTGGCCAGCCGCACTGCCATATCGTGCTCGGGATAGACCACCTGGGCCCCCATTTTTTTCAACACGCACCCATGGTCCCGGCTGGTGGCTTTGGCAATGACCGTGGGAACCCCCAGATTGGTAACATTGAGGGTGGTGAGAATGCTGGTATCAATTCGTTCCCCGATACAGACAATGACCACATCGCAGTTTTGGATGCCTGCCTCTTCCAAAGTTTCCCTGTTCAGGTCCTGGACCACCAGGGCGTGTTCAGTATAGTGACGCAGCTCCTGAATTTTGGCCTCGTCCCGATCCAGTACCAGGACCTCCTTGCCGGCCTCCGCAAGGGTTTTGGCCAGGGCGGAACCAAACCGGCCCAATCCGATTACACCATAGGAAGCGGGTTCTTTTTTCATAAACATGATAAACTCTCCTTTTTAGCCAATGGCGATGGTTTCCTGGGGATAGAGGACTTTCGTGTCAGGGCGGAAGCCCCAAAGGGAAGCCACTGTCAGGGGACCAAGGCGGCCAATAAACATAATAACGGTAATCAGCAGTTTGCTTTGCACTCCCAAAGCGGGCGTAATGCCAGTGGAAAGCCCCACTGTACCAAAGGCGGAAACTGTTTCAAAAAGCAGCTGAATAAAGTCATATTCCGGTTCCAGCAGTGAGAGCCCAAATACCCC
>CALXEL010000042.1 GCA_944387315.1 uncultured Clostridia bacterium | reverse complement strand
GTATTTTCAATATTGCCAGTAATTGTGTATAAAGAGAAACGGATCGTAATAAAACGATCCGTTTCTCTGTTTTTTTGTTTAGAAAGGTTGATCTATTTATTGCGTATATATGGCTGAGAGTTTAATTTAATCCTAACTTTAATACAAAAATTATGAGATTGCGGAAGATAACTGGTGTTCCTTTGCTTTTTGTGGATTTTAGCAATGATATGATTTATCCTACTAGCCTGAAAAAGCTTACCCCAATCAATTCTGTAGAGTTGTTTGAGTATCTAACAAGTCTGAAAGCATATGATCAACTTATTAGATATGAAGATAATCCCCAGTATGACCTGTATCCTGTCTGTTCCGATGAAGTTTTTTTAGGATGCCTGGTAGTATTGCGTAAAACGTCTGTATCTTCCTTTGATGAAATGCTTATTGAAATATGCTCAAAAATTATTGCTTTGGAACTGGTCAAACGCGTATCATTGATTGAGCTTTCAGATCGAAAAAATTATCAAATTTTCAATGAACTGATTACCAGCAACGATCCTGTGATGATAGCTGACAAATGCAAAGAGCTCTTGCTAGATATAAGCAAAAATTATATATGTGCAATTTTTTCCTTTGTATCTGAGCACAATGGGGTTATTGATGAAACCATCCTTAGGCGCCTGGTTTTTAAACTGAAAGAGGAACTGGGCGAAAAATGCCAAAACATTTTTTGCAATAAACAAGAAGTGATCCTTTTAATGGTTGCTAAGGAATCCAAGCAAATTAAAATGCTCAAACGGGAAATTGAAAAGGTTGTAGAACAGACGATGGAAAGAGAAAATTTACTTCTGAGCGTAGGTATGGGCAGCCTCTACAGCCGGGGTGAAAACATAGCTCAATCTTATCGTGAAGCACGAAAAGCACTTTCTTATCAGCTACTTAAAGGAAAGCCCGGTGTCATGGAATATGGGGCAATAGGTGTCGATCAGTTGTTTATCAATCTGCCTTATGAAGATATAGCGTTTTTTTTGAAAAGTGTGTTCTATCCACTACGGCAATCTGCTAAAAATCGGGATTATTACTTAGAAGATACGTTAATTACCTATATCCATTCTAATTGTTCTCCTGTACAAGCCGCTGCTAATTTGCATATTCATGTAAATACTTTGCATCAGAGATTAAAGAATATTGAAAAACATCTGGATCTTTCTTTGCATAATCCGGAAGATCTATTAAAAATCAAAATTGCATGTCATTTGAAGAGTATGTATCCTGAAATTGCAGAATAGCCAAAGCAAAAGGAAAAGGGACAGCTTCTAAAAGAGCAGTCCCTTTTCCTTTTTATACAGTTTCTTTGGGGTAAGGACCGATTGGGAATAGACAGGAAATTTTCTCATGTGGTATACTGGGGGTGTCAACCAGCTTGTGCTGGAAATTATCGCAAAAGAGAGAGGGCAGTCATATGAAAAAAACCATCGGTATTCTGGGCGGTATGGGGGCGTTAGCCACTGTGGATCTCTTTCAAAAGATCGTCACCATGACCGATGCTCATTCAGACAACGACCACATCCGTATTTACATTGACAACAACACCTGGATTCCTGACCGCACCACCGCTATTCTCTATGGCGGGGAGAGTCCAGTACCTCAGATGTTGGACGCCCTGCGGCATTTGGAGGCTTGCGGAGCGGATTGTATCGCCATGCCCTGTAACTCTGGCCATTATTTTCTGGCCGAGCTGGAAAAGGAGACCAAGATCCCCTTTATCAGCATTTTGGAGGTAACAGCAAAGGCCTGTTTGGAGCGCTTTCCTGGTGGAACAGCGGGAATATTGGGTTCCACTGGCACCCTCAAAACCGACCTGTACAGCGGTATTCTGGCCCAGCGGGGTATGAACAGCCTGATGCCTACCGATGAGGAGCAGAAGGTGATGATGGAACATATTGGGGCGGTAAAGGCCAATCGGCTGCTCACCGATCCCCGGCCGGTACAAAAGGTACTGGATGCCATGAAAGCGAGAGGCGCCACCTTCTTTATTTGGGGCTGCACCGAGCTGCCTATTGTGGCGCAGCAGTTGAACCTAAAGGAAAATTATATTGATCCTACCACCGAGCTGGCCCGGGCGGCTATCGAGTTTTGTGGATACCCTTTGCGGGAGATATAGAATGACCGATGGGTTTTCAAAACACCGCTTTCCCGACTGTGCCACCCGATACCCAGTGGTTTTGGTCCATGGAACAGGATATATGGGACGGGAGATTGAAAAGTATTGGGGGCGTGTTCCCCAATACTTGGCCCAGGCGGGCGCACAGGTCTATTTGGAGAGGCACAATGCGTGGGGCTGTATTGAGGACAATGCCCACCAGATTGGCCGGAGTTTGCGCAAGATCCTCAAGGACAGCGGAGCGCAAAAGGTCAATCTTATTGCTCATTCCAAAGGTGGGTTGGACTGCCGGTATCTCATTGGCGCCCTGGGGATGGGGCCCAATGTGGCTTCACTGACCGCCATTGCAACCCCGCATCATGGCTTGCGCTTCGCGGATTTTTGCTGCCGGTTGCCTGACGGCCTTTACCGGGGTGTAGGCCGTCGGGTGGATGGTTATTTTCGCCAGCTGGGGGAGCCCAATCCGGACTTCTACACTACCACCCATCAGTTTACCACCGGTTTCAGCGCAAATTTTAACCGGCGTTTTCCTGTGCCAAAAGATATTTATACCCAGAGCTTTGGGGTTTTGCTGCGGCACCGGCGGGAATCCCGAACCTTTTTTTACACCGGTCAGGTGATCCGGCTGTTTGATGGAGAAAATGACGGCCTGGTGCCTCTGTGGTCGGCTCGTTGGAGCAATTTCCGGGGCGTGGTAGGGGGACATCTGCCTCATGGTGTTTCCCATAGCAACATTGTGGACATGGGCAGGCGGGACTACCAGGGATTTTCAGTTTTGGAGTTCTACCTGCAACTGGTGGCCGATCTGAAAACCAGGGGATTCTAACCGGCTGGAAAAACTGGACAGCAAAAGGCGGCAGGCATATTGCCTGCCGCCTTTTTTTACATATCTTTGGTTTCCACACAGGGCAAGGTGGAGCCGCCATAGGGCATAACCAATACCTTGGCCTGGGGGCCATATTGTTTGAGCGCCTCATCCAGCGCCTGCTGTACTGAGGGATAGGGGACGCAGGACATCTGCCGTACCTGTTCCTCTGGCAGCAGGGAGACCAGCGAAATTTGGGCCTTCTGCTGCACCAGGGCAATGGCGGCGGCCTTGTGTCCGCCCAGCCGGAAGTCCTTCTGAATCCGATCAATCAGCTCCTGGGGACTTTTGGCGTGGGTCATCCACTCCTCAAAGGTCTTTTCGCCGAAGCCCTCTTTACAGCTGCCCACCAAAATAATGGTACCACCTGGCCGGACCACATGTTTGGCGTTATCCAGGGCTTTCTGGGTCTGGTAGAGGTTCAGGTCCTTGGGATATCCCCCTTGGGAGACCACTACAATGTCCGCCAGTTGTGGAATGGACACCTTGTACAGGCCATCCAGATAGCGGCAGCCCTCCCGGTGGGCCTGGATATAGTGACCAGCCACCGCTTTGACCACCTGTTTGTGCTCGTCCAGCACCACATTGAGGATAAAGTCGATGGGGCAGTACTGGATGGCTTCCTCCAGGTCATCCCGCACCGGATTGTTTTCCACAACCCCTACAGAGGCCTGTGGCATTACCATTTTGCTGTGGTTTTTCTGGATGGCCTGCCGGGTGGATACCCCTGGCATAATAGCTTTGGCTCCACCACTGTAACCGGCGAAATAGTGGTATTCAATGTTTGCCAAACAGATTCTCCGGTCGGCCTGGGCCACTACCCGGGTGATATCCACCGGGGTTCCGGCCTTTGTCTGGCCCATGTGGACACAGTCGTTGGGGTCGCTGTCCACACAGCGTACCTTCCGGTAGACTTCTTCTCCCACCAGCTTGATTTTTTCCGCCTCGGTGTGGGGACGGTGGCTGCCCAGGGCAAATACAATGGTCAGGTCCTCCGGGGAGATTCCGGCGGCAAAGAGCTCCTCCAGCAGTACCGGCAGCACCACCGCTGACGGCATGGGCCGGGTGATGTCACTGGTGATAATGACTGTTTTCTCTCCTGGGTGGATCAGCTCCCCTACCCGTTTGGTTCCAATGGGGTGAGCCAGCGCCTCCCGGACAGCGTCCTGTCCAGTCAGCTCAGGGGTAAAGGGATTGGGGGTCAACACCTCCATTAAATTTTCCTGGGGTAGGGTAAAGGTTTCGCTTCGGGTGTCAAAACC
>CALXEL010000041.1 GCA_944387315.1 uncultured Clostridia bacterium | reverse complement strand
TTTCTAAAGTCCAGAGCCGCCCACCCAGCAACCACAGTCCGAAAATCCATAGAGCCAGTAGACGGTTATGAAATTCCCGCAACCTTTGTATTCGGCGGCCAGCCAGGTCCCACAATTTTAATCAGCGCAGGCATTCACAGCGGGGAATATCCCGGTATTCCTGCCAGCGTACAGGCTGTCAAGGAACTGGATCCTGCTCAGCTGCGAGGTACCATTCTATTTCTGCACTGCGTCAACACCAGCGGTTTTCGCGCTCATACCGACTCTGTTCTGCCAGAGGACGGCGAAAACCTCAATCGCGGTTACCCTGGATCGGAAACCGGAACAGTAGGACAACAGATTAAAAATTGGTTTGTAACCGAGGTATTTCCTCATCTTGATTTTATGATGGATCTGCACAGCGGCAGTGTAACAGAACCTTTGACCCCTTGCCTCTTTTTTCCAAAAAGTGAAGGGGTACGGGAAATTTCTTTGGCAGCCGCCAAAGCATTGGATATTCCCTATTTGATCGCGTCTGAGGAAAGCCGGGGACAGTACAGTTACGCCGCTCACCATCTTGGTATTCCAGGGATTCTTTGTGAACGCGGCTGGGGTGGGGCCTGCCACAAAGAATGGGTCTCCGCTTATGTCCGGGATATTTTCCTGTTGTTGGCGCACCTGGAAATGTATGACGCAGGCGTAGAGCGCCGAGTCTGTGACAAGCACATTTTCATCCATACCGAATATTTAACAGCAAGCGCCACTGGACTTTGGTATCCTGCCATTACCGCAGGACAACAGGTCAAACAAGGACAACTGTTGGGAAAACTGGAAACTTTTTGGGGAGAGCCATTGACATCGTATTATGCCCAGGGTGACGGCATTGTTTTCTATCACAGCTGCGCTCTCTCCGCCAACCAAGGGGATCCTCTGGTTGCCTATGGGATACTGTAAATAAAACAGCTGCCCTTTGAAACTGGAAGAAAATATAAAAAATACAGCAGCGAATTTGTAAATTCACTGCTGTATTATCATTCACATTAAATTTTCAGTTCTTTTTATGTACGCTGCTGAATCTCTTCGATCGATTTACTGATATTGTGGGTAATAGGCTTCCATTCAATCTTTTTAAACAGCGCCACAATGGTAATAGGAATATAGGTATAAATAAAAATCGGGAATGTAAAAGTGTACAGAATTTTCTTATAAGTAGGGGCTTGAATTTCATGCCACTCTGTAACAGTAGTCAATACACCAAAGGCAAACAGCACCACATAGAAGTTAATCAGAGCCGCGCCAATAGCACCTAAAGTAATGGCGATCAATTGAGGCGACTGAGCCGGCGCAATCAATGTGCTGAGCAAAATAAACGCATTGACAAAAATACTGAACAACGATACAAAGGTTGCAGGTGCAATGGTCATCAGCATATCGAAGCAAGAAAAACTGCGCTGGGTAAAGATGGTTTTAAACAGGTCAAAACCATAGTGTCCAAACACTTGGAAAAAGCCTTTGGACCAACGGAGCCGCTGGTTCCAGGACTGGGAAAAAGTACAGGGCTGCTCATCATAAATTTTCGCAGTGCCACAGTAGCCGATTTTTTCGCCCCGGATGGCGTTGGCGATAGAAAACTCAATATCTTCAGTGAGAAGGTTGTACTTCCAGCCATGACCCTCCCGAATGATTTCACTGGACACCAAAAAGCCTGTACCGGAAATGGCACAGTTTGTCCCCAAACACATTCTGGGGTAGTTCAGATACTTGGCCTCTCGCAAGAACCACAACGCATACCCGGCGGAAATCCAGTTGGAATCATAGTTTTTAGAGTTTCTGTAACTGGTAATGATCCGATAACCTCGATCAAAGACCTTGTTCATTTCAGCAACATAACTCTCATCCAACAGGTTGTCCGCGTCAAAAACAAAGTATCCCTCATAGCCGCGATCCCCGTAGGACGCTTCAATGATGTTGAAAATAAAGTCCAGAGCATAGCCTTTTCCAACCTGTTCCCGATTAAACCGCTCATAAACAATGGCGCCCAATCCCCGGGCGATCTCAGCGGTGTTATCGGTACAGTTGTCAGCTACCACAAAAATATCCAACAGCTCCTGGGGATAGTTTTGTTTGTGAATGCTGCGGATCAATTCCCCAATTACAGCGCTCTCATTGCGTGCCGCAATAATAAAAGCGTATTTATGTAATTTTTGAGGAATTACCTCCTGCTGATTTTGCTTGGAACGATACAAGGCGACAAATGCATAAATAATCTGATAAGAATAAAGGATCGTGAACAACAGAAAAATAGATAAATTAAATCCGTTAATAAATTTAAGCAAAGGAATCCTCCTCATTTGCGAAAATAGTCACTGTAATTTTTGACAAAAAACAGCGACTCACTTCATTACTTCATATAATTTCTGCTTCGCTGTTAGATTATAGCATGGATTTTTGATATTACAATGAATTTTTTAAAAGAGTTAGAATTTGTTCAATTTAATTTACATTTGACACAAAACAAATAAAAAATTTACGCTAAATACAGTTATTTTACCTATAGTTTTTTAACATACTTTGAACGTCTATTGGGTATGAATTTAACACTACATGCCAGTTTACTGTTATTTTTTCTATAATACAAGGTAATAAAAGCCATCCTTTCAAATTGTTATTCCTGCTTTGCACATAAGAATACTCCAATCTGCCACTTTCTTAGTATTAGTTGAAAATAGATTTTTCCCTTGCAAAATTTTAGAAAACGGGATATAATAAGTAAAAATTGGCGACAATAAAGAAAAAGTACGGCGATGACAAAAGTTATGATCTGTCTTATCTTTATCAGAGAGTTGGCGTTTGGTGTGAGCCAGCAAAGAAGCGATCTATCCACTTTTTGAGCTGTCGGTGATGAGCCGAAGGGAGATGCCCTTTAACGCATCGTACGAGTGGTTGGTATTTTACCAGCAATTTGGGTGGCAACGCGGATTCCTTCCGTCCCATAGTTCAGGTATGGGTACGGAGGGATTTTTTATTTTCTCTCTCCCAATCCTGAAAAATTAGACTGTCCGCCATAATTAAAGGAGGAAATCATTGTGATCGACATTAAACTGATTCGTACCAATCCTGATCTTGTAAAAGAGAATATTAAGAAAAAATTCCAGGATCAAAAGCTTGTTCTGGTAGATGAAGTTGTCAAACTGGACCAGGAATACCGGGAGGCAAAAACCAAAGCTGATGGTCTGCGCAGCCAGCGCAACAGTATCAGCAAACAAATTGGCGGCTTGATGGCCAAAGGCCTGAAAGAAGAGGCGGAACAAACCAAAAAAGAGGTTGCTGCCATTTCTGATCAGCTTGCCGAGCTGGAAAAGCTGGAGGAAAAACTGGAGGGTGAGATCCGGGAGAGAATGTTGGTTATCCCCAATATTATTGACCCTTCGGTTCCTATCGGTAAAGATGACAGTGAAAACGTAGAGATTGAAAAATTTGGTGAGCCTGCTGTTCCCGATTTTGAGGTTCCCTACCACATCGACATTATGGAGCGCCTCAATGGTATCGACCTGGACAGCGCCAGAAGAACCAGCGGCAATGGCTTCTACTACCTGAAAGGCGATATCGCCCGTCTCCACTCCGCCATTCTCTCCTATGCCAGAGATTTTATGATTGATCGGGGATTTACCTACTATGTGCCTCCCTTTATGATTCGCAGCAATGTGGTAACCGGTGTTATGAGCTTCGCTGAGATGGAAAACATGATGTATAAAATTGAGGGTGAGGACCTCTACCTCATTGGCACCAGTGAACACTCCATGATCGGTAAGTTTATCGACACCATTCTGGATGAAAAGGAACTGCCTCAAACCCTCACCAGCTACTCTCCCTGCTTCAGAAAAGAAGTTGGAGCCCATGGTATTGAGGAACGTGGCGTATATCGTATTCACCAGTTTGAAAAACAGGAAATGATTGTAGTTTGCCAGCCCGAGGACAGCCCCATGTGGTTTGACAAACTGTGGCAGAACACTGTTGACTTCTTCCGTTCCCTGGATATTCCTGTACGGACTCTGGAGTGCTGCTCCGGTGACCTGGCTGACCTGAAAGTAAAGAGCTTGGATGTTGAGGCCTGGTCTCCCCGTCAGAAAAAATACTTTGAGGTCGGCAGCTGCTCCAACTTGGGTGACGCTCAGGCCCGTCGGCTGGGTATTCGGATTAAGAGCAAAGAGAAAGGCAACTACTTTGCCCATACCCTCAACAACACTGTGGTTGCACCTCCCCGTATGCTTATCGCTTTCCTGGAAAACAATCTCCAGGACGATGGCACAATTGCCATCCCAACCCCCCTGCAGCCATATATGGGCGGCAAAAAATATATCGGATAGGCAACATTCTGCTTTACCCAACCAGATTGCCTTTAAAAAGGGACAGGTATCTACCTGTCCCTTTTTTCTTTGCCCCAATGCTTGACGTCAATAGTCTGGTATTATATAATACAACTGTATTTTAGTAAAAAATTTTACCGTCTACAATTATACTAAATAAAATATGGAGGTGAAAGATGAAACAAGATAGAATGTTTCAAAACCTAGTTCGCTACTGCCGCCTGCGTGATGTACAATTTCATATATATGATACCTATGCCAGACGGCAGGGAATCCCGGTAAAAAGCCTGTTTGTCCTCAACGCTATCTACTATTCGCCTCAGGGCTGTACACAGATGGAAATTTGCCAGAAAGCCTTCTCCTCCAAACAGACTGTTAACGCAATTATCAAAGGTTATCTGAAACAGGGCATGGTGCAATTGACAGAACAGCCAGAAGACCGCAGAACCAAGATAGTCCAGTTGACTAAAAAAGGACGGGAGTATGCGAAAAACCTGATTGAGCCTGTAACTGCCGCGGAAATGTTGGCCATAAAAACATTGACAATGGAAGAACAGGAAACCCTTTTACAATTATCTGAACGGTTTGGAAACTGCTTAAACAAAGAACTATTACAGGAGGAAACAAAATGGAATTCTATGAAGTAATCCAAAAGCGCCGGACCTATCGGGAATTTACATCAGAGGATGTTGCCCAAGAAGTTTTAGATCGTATCCTGCACGCCGGCCTCCAGGCGCCAACCAACGACCATTTAAGAAACTGGGAATTTGTCGTATTACATACCCAACAGGAAAAAGAAAACGCCCTGCAATTTGTCAAGGAATGGGCTGAAAAGCAATCGGAAACCAAATTGCAGGGAGGTGCCACTTCCGCCCAGAAAATGTACGCCTACGCAATGCCTCGTCAATACACCATGTTAGCCAGCTGTCCCTATGTGATCCTACCCTTTTTTAAGGCGGCACCTGGTGTGTTTGCCCCCACTTCGGTCAGTTCTCTCAACTCATTTGCAGCCATATGGTGCGCTATAGAGAATCTTTTTTTAGCAATTACCGCCGAAGGTCTGGGGTATTCTATCCGCATCCCTGTAGGGGAGGAAGGTAAACAGGTGGCTCAGGTTTTGGGAGCACCTGAGGGGTGGGTTCTCCCCTGTTATATTGGCATCGGACATCCAGCGCCATCTCCTGCTCTTGAGCAAAATCTCTACACGCCCGCTGATAAAACCCATTTTGGCAGATGGTAATGGAGACACTTTATAAATAGCCAACCAGAATGAAACTGCAAAGCGGTAGGAATTGATATGCAATTCCTACCGCTCTTTTTCTATCCAAGATTCATTTAATACGACAAAAAGAATATTCTTCATCTCCTGTTGCCAGAAAGTTTTCCTTCCTTTATAATGAAAAGCAGCAAAAATTGTAAGGCAGGAGGTATTCTGGTTGTCCGATTCTTTAATTACCAAACGGGCCATGGGCACTGCTTTAAAAGAGCTATGCCTGACAAAATCTTTTCATAAAATTACCATCGCAGATATTACCGGAAAATGTGGGCTGAATCGGCAGTCATTTTACTACCATTTCCAGGATAAATTTGAGTTGCTTAATTGGGTCTATTACAATGAAGCTTTCTCAAAAGTAGTACAAGGGGTCAACTTGGAAAACTGGAATGAACATCTTCTAAGACTGCTTAAAATTATGAAGCAAGATCAAAAATTTTATACCTCCACCATAAAAGATCAGGAACAGAACTTTTCCGAATATCTGTTTCAAAGTGCCCACAGCCTTTTGATGGAAGGAATTTCTATACTGGCTAAAAATGAGGTTTTAACAGAACATCAAAGGAAGACCTATGCAGATTTTTTTGCCTACGGCATAACTGGAATTCTGGTATCCTGGGCCAGAAATGGTATGCAAGAATCTCCTGAACAAATGGCCTCCCTTATGAAAAGTCTGGTGGAAAACGGAGAAAAGGCCGCCTATCACAAATATATCCGCAAATCATTGGGGCTGCAGGATGAGAAACTATAATCCAATCATTGAAAAAGAGTCTGAATTTTTCTAAGCTACTAAAAAATTTTCTCCTCGCCTGTTATCAAATTTGGCAAATGTTAAAAAAATTTATTTTGGTCATAAATTTTTCTTAAAATTCTTCTCTTTTTCAAAAATTGTGCTACAATAGAAGTACAAACTAGGAAAGGAATGATTACCAATGAAGTTTGATTTTGAATCCATTATTGATCGTCATGGCAAAGACGCTATCGCCGTAGACAAGATCCCGATTCCTGACGCAACTGTTAAAGAGGGCTTTACCTCCATTCCTATGTGGGTAGCTGACATGAACTATGCCACTGCTCCTTCTATTCCCGCCGCTATGCATGCCAGAGTAGATCATCCTCTGTATGGTTATTTCCCTATTCCAGATGAGTACTACAATAAAATTATTGACTGGCAGTCCAAACGTAACGGCGTTGAGGGCCTGACCGCTGAGTGCATCGGTTATGAAAACGGCGTTCTGGGCGGCGTAGCTTCTGCTCTGCAGGCATTCACTGCTCCTGGTGAGGCTATTCTGCTGCACTCCCCCAGATACATTGGTTTCACCGGCACCTTGACCAACAATGGCCGTAAGATCATCGACAGCCCCCTGTACAAGGACGAGCAGGGCATCTGGCGTATGGACTATGAGGATATGGACAAGAAGATCAAAGAGAACAACATTCACTTCGCTATTTTCTGTTCTCCTCACAACCCCTCTGGCCGTGTATGGACCAAAGAAGAGATCCAGAAGGCTATGGAAGTGTATAAGGCCAACGACTGTGTCGTAATTTCCGATGAGATCTGGTCTGACCTGATCCTGGAAGGCCACAAACATATTCCTACCCAGTCCGTTTCCGAGGATGCAAAACAGCGCACCATCGCTTTCTATGCTCCCTCTAAGACCTTTAACCTGGCTGGCCTGATTGGTTCTTACCACATTATCTACAACAAATATCTGCGGGATCGTGTACGTAAGACCGCTTCCCTGTCCCATTACAATGGTGCCAATGTAATCTCTGTTCACGCTCTGATCGGCGCTTATGAGCAGACTGGCCATGAGTGGCTGGATGAGCTCTGCCAGGTTCTGACCAGCAATGTCAACTATGCTTATGACTATATTGTTAAGCATTTTGAGGGCGTAAAACTGGCCAAGCCTGAGGGTACTTACCTGTTGTACCTGGATTGCGAAGAGTGGTGCAAGAAACACAACATGGAGATGGATGACCTGCTGAAAGCTGGCGTAGCCTGCGGTGTAATTTGGCAGGATGGCCGTCCCTTTAACTGCCCCTACACCATCCGGATCAACCTGGCTGTGCCTCACTCCCTGGTTATTGAAGCTATGGATCGTCTGGATAAATACGTGTTCAATGCCAAGTAGGAATTAAAACTGTCTACAAAATAAAAAAGGTTGCAGCAAATGCTGCAACCTTTTTCTTTTCCCAATAATCAGCTGCTTTGTTTACAGTTAGGGCATACACCGGAAAAAGATACCTCATAGCCTTTGACTTCATATCCCCGCTGCTGGGCATCTGCTTGATCCAAACTTACCGAAACTTCAGCTGGAATATCAATCACCGAATGACAACAGCTGCAAATCATATGGTAATGAGGCGTGATATTCCCATCAAAGCGATCCACACCATCTCCCAGAGATAAGCGTGTAATTACACCAGCTTCCGACAACTGATTCAAGTTGCGGTAAACTGTCGCCAAGCTAATGGTGGGCAAAACAGGCTTGAGGTAACTGTAGATATATTCCGCTGTTGGATGTACCCGATTTTCCCGCACAGCTTGCAAAACCATCTCCCGCTGTTTGGAATATTTCATAAACAGTCCCTCCAATAAATAGATGTATCAAAACTAATAACTATTGTTATTTATATAAATATACTGGATATTTCTTTTTTTGTCAATACTCTGTCTTTACACAATTGACACACTAAGAACATCTTTCATAGAATAAAACAGCTATTATAAGCCCCTGCAAATCTATGCGACAGGAGAGAGACAGGCATGAAATATCAACTTGCCCAAGTGGCATACAACCGAACCAACGCTGTAGCTTACGCCCACCAATGGGCCTACCGGCGGAACCCTGCCTATTACAACTTTAATGATCTAGGCGGTGACTGTACCAATTTTGCATCACAGTGTATCTATGCAGGCAGCGGTGTTATGAACTATACCCCTACCTTTGGATGGTACTATTTAAACATCAACGACCGAGCACCGGCCTGGACTGGTGTAACCTACTTATACAATTTCCTTACTACCAACCAAGGGGTAGGTCCTTATGGCCATGAAGCTACCATATCTGAAGTACAGCCGGGAGACATCTGTCAGCTGATTCTAACCAAAGAGGTCTGGCAGCACACTCCATTTATTGTCCAAGTGGGCGCGGAACCCAATCTGGATAATATTTTGGTAGCTGCCCACTCGATGGATTGTGACTGCCGGCCGCTGTCCTCCTACCCTATCCGGGCTATCCGATGGGTTCATATTGATGGTGTCCGATATTTGAATCCAGCAGAAGCCGAAGAAGGATAACCACAAAGATTCGGCTAAAATACTTACGCTTTAAAAAGGAGCGAAAAGGCAATGCCTTTTCGCTCCTTCTATGGTTCAGACTCTTATGCTTTTTGATAAATGGTTTTGCCTTCCTTAATGGTCTCCAGAACCTGAATTTCCCGCAATTTCATCGGCTCGATTGTCAGTGGATTTTGATCCAAAATTACAAAATCCGCCAACTTACCAGGGCGAATAGAACCTTTCCGGTCCTCTTCAAAATACTGGTATGCAGCATACAATGTGACCGCTTTTAAAGCCTCTTCCACTGGTATTTTTTCATCCTCACCCATAGATACCCCCTGTTTGCTGATACGATTTACAGCACACCAAATTGTAGTAATCATATCACATGGCAAAACAGGCGTATCTTGATGAAAAGTAAAGGGTAATCCGATTTTCATGGCATAGCCTGCGGGGCTGATGTGATCCGCCCGCTCATCTCCCAAATTCTCACGGTGTACATCCCCCCAAAAATAGGTGTGCGCCACAAAGAAAGAGGGGATCATACCTATGGTCTTCATACGGTCCAACTGGTCGTGACGAGCTGTTTGAGCATGTACCATAACGGGACGAATCTCACAGTGTCCCCCTTTGCCCAAAACATGCTCAAAGCCTTTAAGCAGCTGCTCGGAGGCGGCATCTCCATTGCAATGGGCCAATAGTTGATGTTTTTCCTCCAGCGCGGTACGGCAAAAACTTTCGATCTTCTCATCCGAGTGAATAGGATACCCACAGTATTCTTCTTCCCCTGGTTTCCCATTGAGATATGGTTTGGAAAGCCAAGCTGTGCGTCCTTGAGGTGAGCCATCCAAAAAGATCTTATAGCCTCCAATTTTAATCCGGCCCTGATATTGCTCAACAAAAGAGGCATTGGACTCCAACAAATCCTGGCACTGGTTCATATCAATATAGAGAACCACATCACTGTCCAGCTTCCCTGACTGGGAAAGCGCTTTAAAAAGCTCCATCTCTCCCCGGCCTGTCATACCATCCTGTATGGTAGTAATGCCATAACTTTCATATACCTTAGCCGCCCGTAACAGCATTTGGCACTGTACTTCCGCAGATGGTCTGGGCATCTTGGCAGAGATTTGGATAAAAGCGTTTTCTTCCAAATATCCATTGGGCTCCTGGCTTCCAGGCTGACGTCCAATTACACCACCAACTGGATCTGAACTTTGGGCGGTGATGCCCAATAGTTTTAAAGCTAAATGGTTCACAGCGCCCATATGACCAGAAGCATGGGCGATAATCACAGGGTTTTCAGTAGAAACCTGATCCAATACATCGGCAGTGGGATGCTTTTTTTCTGCCAGTGAATTGTGATCGTATCCAAATCCCACCAGCCAATCTCCTGGTTTCAGGTGGTTTTTTTCTTTATACTCTTTCAAAACCTGGATCAGTTGATCATAGCTCTCTACGCCACTTAAAGCTGCCAACGACAAAGAGCTGGCTACTGTGGAAAGATGACTGTGAGAATCAATAAAGGAAGGCATCAAAGTTTTTCCTTCCAGATCCCGCATCTGAGTAGCAGCAGTCTTGCGGGCAAACACATCCTCTTTATTGCCAGCATATAGAATCTTGCCATCTTTTACATAGACCGCTTCTACCTGCTGGTTGTCCTCCATTGTCAAAATATTCCCGTTATAAAAAATAATTTCTTCCATAAAATCTCCTTTTTTATTGAAACAAAATACAGTGGCAAGCTATCCCAATAAAAATCAAGTGTATTTATTATAGCACTCACTGGTTACTACGATCCATCTTTATCTTTTAAAAAATTATAAATATTTTTCTATTATGTTCCAGATAGGCCATAAATCACAGATCATTTATGAGACAATGGTAGAATTTCCGCATAATCCCCCTGATTCCTACAAAGAACGCTCCTTTGAAAATGGGCATATAGTATTAGTGCAGTGGATAACCTGCTGCCTGCAATACCGGATGACTTTTATATTTATATGGAGGAGCAAAAATGAAAGAACCTGCATTTATGCCAGATCCAGCAGATGTCTCGCTGGCTATGGCATACGTTCCTTTTCAACAATGGCAAGATATTTATGACGAGACAACCGCTTTGCATCGGGGAACGTTGTTTAAACAACTGGATCTTCCTTTTTTAGGTGAGGAGGCGATTCCTGGTGGAAAATAACAACAATGACCGCAACATGTTGCTGCATCGGATACAGGTTTGTGATTTTGTACTGCATGAGACAGCTCTGTTTTTAGATTCCCATCCCAACCATAAGGAAGCACTGGAATATTTCAGAAAACATGCTGCAATGGCACAGGCTGCTAAAATGGAATATACCCAAAAATACGGTCCTATCACCTATATGGACGCTGCCCAAGGGGACCGCTGGACCTGGGTCGATCAACCCTGGCCATGGGAAAATACAAGTGAGGTGTAATTATGTGGAGTTATGAAAAAAAATTACAATACCCTGTAAAAATTGCCAGGCCCAACGCCACTTTGGCTAAAGTGATCATCACCCAATTCGGAGGACCCTATTGTAAAAGATGATAGAATAGGCTTTGGTAGCGCAATTGCAAAAACAAAACCTGTCCGGAGCAAACCGGACAGGTTAAAAATATCACTGTAACTTATTTGTTGTGCAGATCCGCCCAACGGATTGTGCCATGTTCTGCCTCAAACTCTGCGATGCGTTTGATAATTAAACGTTCAATCTCCTTGTTTTTACTTCTGCCCTCATATTCCGCAATATAGCCCAGCTTGTCCAAACGCTCCTGTGGAATCCGCAGAGTATATCTTGATAATGAATCCATGGCCCTTATCTCCCTTTTCATCTTTGCTAACCTTTAGTATACGTGTTGACGAAAAGTCAGTGAAAAAATGGCGAATATATGACGCATTATTTTTTAAACACCTTATTTTTTGGGGGAAGACAAATAGAGCACCCCACGCTTTCTATTGCGATAAGGAATCCCCTTTTCCAAATTTTCCTCTTCCAAGGGAGTGAGAGGTGTCGCCAATGCCTCCAGTATCCTGTCCCTGCTGCGCTGGGTTAGTTCCATAATTTCTTCGATAGTATCCCCTCCTGCAAACCATTTATGTATTAGGGCAATGGTGCCAGGATAAAATTCCCTTTGGGCCTCTTGTTTCCTGGCAATACGGCTGACTGTCAATAGACGGTTCTTACATTCAGTAGAACAAGTTTGCGCTTCTCTCCAATTGGTTTCAAAGTTTCTGCCGCAGATAACACATGTTTTTTGGTATTCATAACTTTCATGTGCTTTTTTCCGGCAGTTGCCACTACAGTACTTCTCATTGCGGGAAGTAGTAAAAGAACTGCCACAAATGGGGCAAACCCTGGTAACACGCTCTCGCGTAGCGTGTTGTTTGGCTCTGTTTTGACAGGTTTTGCTGCAATATTTTTGGTTGGAGCGGGATTGATAAAACAACTTACCACAGTAGGCACAGTAGGCACTTCCGGTCTCTTTACCTGTTTTTCTGTGATAGCTTTTGTTCGAGTTAAACTGGTTTCTACAGGCGGCAGAACAGTATTTTTGCCTGGGTCCTGTGGGATAAAAAACCTTTCCGCATCTCTGACATATTTTAACTTCCTCCATGGTTTGCCCTCCATCCATAAACCTATTTATTCTTGCTTTCCGCCATAAGCTACAAAGCGGGTCGTTACAGTCTCAATACGCTCCAAAATATAAGGCATTAGTTTTTCCCTCCATTGGGTCTCTGAAACATCTTTCCAGGAAATTGTTCCATCGGTATCCATAACCATCGCCTCTGTAACTTTTTCACTTCCATCACCCTCATCCTTCACAATATAAACAGTTACCTCACCTACTATAGGGTTCTTCATAATTGCCACCTACCTCTCTTTTAGGCTATGTGCCTAGAGCTTGTTCCTATTCCAGCAGGGTAGTTTACTTAAAGTTAACTATTGTGCAAAAGTGTTGCATTCTTTACCTTGAAAGGATACAATTTCTTTAAGGAAAGAAATGAGGTGCTCTATGGCAAACTATGATAAACAAATATTTGCCCGTAACCTAAATTACTACCTACAGGCATTCGGAAAAAGTCAGACCGATTTAAGCTTAAAATTGGAAGTAAGTAAATCTGCCGTCTCCAACTGGTGCGCAGGACAAAAACTACCCAGAATGGATAAAATCCAGCAGCTGGCAGATTATTTTGGTATTGCAAAATCAGATCTTATCGAAAATAAACAGGCAACCGACATGGACACACCTCTTCAAAACGAAGATCTCAAACAACTGCTGATAGCATTTGGACGTCTTTCCCCTGCTCAACAAAAATTAGCTTTGATTAGTTTAGAAAATATTTTGAAACAACAAGAGCAACCTACTCAACTGTAAAATCCTCCTCAGAGATGTTCTCATAGTACTGTATGGTTTCCCACGCCTCTTGAAGGGCCAGTTGAGGATTGGGAGCATTTCGTATCATCTGGCAAACCTGCCTTGTCTCTCTGTTGGCCCAGAAACAGAACTTCACAGGACAGACAGATAGCTTGAAAGTTCTGGATATCCTCAAAACTGCACACCTTCTTTTCGATTAAAAATATTAAAATTCGACAAAACATATTAAAAAAACAGACCAGGCAATTTTAACCTTCCAAATGATTGGGAGGTTTTTCCTTTATTTACTTTTTATTGTAGCCAATTTACTTCCTAAAGACTATTCGCAGATTCAACAATCAGATTTTTCAAAAGGTTAGTGTCCAATAATTAGTCCTGTAAATTTAAAATTCTACATTTTTCGACAAAATAATTCTATATATCCTATATTTCTCCTATTACAAAAACAGTGGAATCCTCTTTTTGACGCAATTTTATTCGCAATTTGTACAAAAACATTTTCAGTGCCTCTAAGGATAGCGGGTCCCTGCATATAGAATACCAGAAGCTCACGAAAGAAGGAGTCTAATGGTGAAAGTAGCCGCGTATATTCGGGTCAGTACCGAGGATCAGACCCAATATAGCCCAGATAGTCAGTTGCGACTGATTCGCGCTTATGTGCAGCGCCATGGATGGTATTTGGCAGATGATCTGATTTTCTCCGATGAGGGAATCAGCGGCCGGCAAGCAACCAACCGGCCAGCGTTTATGAAGATGATACAAAAGGCCAAGGAGCGTCCCCGTCCCTTTGAAAAAATTTTAGTGTACTCCCTTTCTCGATTTGCTAGATCCCGGCAGGATAGTATTGTATACAAACAAATGCTCCGCAAACAGTTGGGCATTGAAGTGATTTCGGTAACACAGGATTTTGGGGAAGATAAAGCCGGCATATTAATGGAAGCAATTATTGAGGCAATGGATGAATACTACAGCATTGACCTGGGAGAAAATGTCAAGCGTGGCATGTTGGAAAAAGTAACGCGAGGGGAACCGGTCACGATCGCACCTTTTGGGTATCGCATGGAGCACAAACAACTCATTCCCGACCCAGAGACATCCCCAGTGGTAAAATATCTGTTTGAGAAATTTACCGCTGGCGCCAGCCTGCAAGAATTGGCCAATACCTTAAACTGCGGGGGAATTTTCACCAATCGCGGAAACAACTGGGAGCCCCGTACCATACGTTATCTGCTGTGCAACCCAGTATATATTGGAAAAATCCGCTGGTCCCCTTCAAAAGGGGAACCTGCTTGCATTACAGACGGCCAACACACTCCGCTCATCTCTGTAAAGGTGTGGGACTATACACAAAAGCGTTTGAAGCAAAATCGAGCAACCTATTCTGCCTCTTTCTCCAATGGCTCCATTGGCTCCCATTTTCCTTTGAAAAAGTTGATTTTTTGTGGAAGCTGTGGCAGAATCCTATCCCGAAGCAGTCAGCAATCCCTACAGTGCTGTGGTTATGCCAAAGGAATTTGTAAACACTCCCATTCTATTACGATAAAAAAGATGACCCAATGGATTGAGTCCATACTGTCTCTACTGTTCCCCAACATGCATTGCTGCCCACAAACTGACGATGGCTGGCACAAACAGGAGCAAGAAATTTTACTGCGTTGTATTGAGAAGGAACAAAAGAAACTGGATCGCGCCCGCAATGCCTATCTCTCTGGCATTGACTCCCTGGTGGAATATCAACAGGAAAAGCAGAGATGCCAGGCTCAGATCCGACGTTTGGGCCAGCAAATCGGCAGCCTCCCCTCCCATGTCCCTGTCCCCCGTAAAATTACCGTTTTCCTGGACCATTTTCTCTCCTCCCCCAGCCTATCTGACCAGGAAAAGAATTTACTCTTACACGCCATTTTCAGCAGAATCATTTATGACACCAATCCTCCCAGACTGCGGGTTTATATTCGAATCCCTTAAAAACTATCATCTTTTACAATACGGTGGACCAGATGGGGAGCTGGGAGCCGCCAACCGTTATCTCAGCCAGAGATTTTCTGTACCTTATGGAGATGTAGCCGGTATGCTGACCGATGTTGGTACAGAGGAATTGGGCCATGTAGAAATGATCTGTGCCATTGTACATCAGCTCACTCGTGGGCTATCCATTGAGGAAATCAAAAAACAAGGGTTTGATGCCTACTTTGTAGATCACACAACAGGACTGTACCCAGTATCTGCCTCTGGAGTACCTTTTAACGCCACTGGCTTTGCCTCCAAAGGGGATATTATCACAGATTTACATGAAGATTTGGCGGCGGAGCAAAAAGCTCGTACCACCTATGACAATATTCTGCGGCTGGCAGATGATCCGGATGTGCGGGATGTCATTAAATTTCTGCGGCAGCGGGAAATTGTTCACTACCAAAGATTTGGAGAGAGCCTGCGGAACGTACAAGAAAGACTGGACAGCAAAAACTTCTATGCCTTTAACCCTGAATTTGACACTCGCACTCGCAAATAGGGCCTTTTTTGCGCTCTGTCCATCCAGATGGGCAGAGCGCAACTTTTTATTTCAAATAAAAAACGGACAGTCCAAAAGACTGTCCGTAAAAACTGGGCTGAGATTACATATCATAGATACTTTCCGCTGCCAGCAGTTTGATATTGTTTTTGCGCAAAGCTTCTAAGGCAGTTTCTTCATCTCCCACACGCAGGATGACAAAGGCACCAGAGCGGTCCTCCCGGCTGATAAAGGCATACATATATTCTACGTCTACCCCCACCTGGCTGAGCACCTTTAGGGCGTGATGCAAACCTCCTGGCTCATCATTGACACAGATGGCGATGACACTGGTCTGAGACACAGTAAAACCAGCATCCCGAAGCGCCTTCTCCGCCTTGTCGGGACAGTTGACAATGAGCCGCAGAATTCCAAAATCCGTTGTATCCGCAATGGACATGGCACGAATATCCACATTGCTCTCATGGAGCACCTCGGTAATTTCGGCCAGTCTGCCAGGCTTATTTTCCACAAAAGCGGAAAGCTGTTTGATTGTCATAAAAATCCCTCCTTACTCTTATTAATACAGGATATTGGCTCGTTTGTCAATGACTCGTTTGGCTTTTCCTTCGCTGCGGGCAATGGTTTTGGGGGATACAAAGGTGACTTTGGCGGCAATACCCAAAGTGGATTCCAAAGCCGCCCGCAGCCGTTTTTCGGTTTTTTCCAGCGAACGGACCATATCTATAGGAGTATCAGCGCTCAATTCCACCTGTACTTCCAAAGTGTCCAGGTTGTTGACCCGATCTACAACAATCAAATAGTGAGGTGATACTTCTGGGAATTCCAACAGGACGCTTTCGATCTGAGATGGGAACACATTGACACCACGAATAATCAACATATCATCGCTGCGGCCCTTGGGTTTGCTCATCTTAATCAACGTTCTTCCACAGGGGCATTTTTCCCGGCTCAGGGTAGCAATATCCCGGGTGCGGTACCGAATCAGCGGCAGGGCTTCTTTGGTGACAGTAGTGAACACCAGCTCTCCCGTTTCACCCTCCGGCAACACCTCTCCCGTATCTGGATCAATAATCTCAGGAATAAAATGATCCTCGTTGATGTGCAGACCCTGCTGGGCACTGCACTCAAAGGCTACGCCAGGCCCCATAATTTCCGAAAGGCCATAAATGTCATGGGCCTTAATATACAGCAGCGACTGAATCTGCTGCCGCATTTCCTCAGTCCAGGGTTCCGCCCCAAACAGTCCGGCACGCAGCCGAATTTCCGAGGGCTGTATACCCATATCCCGCATGGTTTCTCCCAGGTACAGGGCATAGGATGGCGTACAGCAGAGGATGGTGGAACCAAAATCCTTCATAATTTGAATCTGTCTCTTGGTATTGCCCGTAGACGCGGGGATCGCTGTGGCATGCATGGCTTCCGCCCCATAGTGCATTCCCAAACCGCCGGTGAACAGGCCATAGCCGTAAGAGACGTGGACAAAATCCTTCTCGTTGGCCCCAATGGCGGTAAGGGCCCGGGCAGCGATTTCGCCCCAGATATGAATATCCTCTTCCGTATATCCCACTACCGTCTGCTTTCCGGTGGTTCCACTGGATGCGTGAATCCGCACCACCTGATCCATAGGGGTGGCAAACAGGCCATAGGGATAGTTGTCTCGCAGATCCTGTTTGTAGGTAAAAGGCAACAGCCGCAAATCCTCTACTGACCGAATATCCTCCGGTTTTACACCCATCTCATCCAGCTTTCTACGATAAAAAGGCACATTTTCATAGACCCGCCGTACCATCCGGGAAAGCCGGTAGGACTGCAGCGCTTTCATTTCATGGTAAGGCGCTGTTTCAATGGGATTCCAATATTGTCTTGCCATGGGTCATTCCCCCAGTCTTTCTTTTTAAAATTTCAGTCATTTACAGCGCCCGGCCCAAAGCAAAAGCTTTTTTGTTCAGTTCGATAAATTTAGGGGGCACCGTTCTCTCCAGTACAGCAAGCCACCGCTCCTGAGCAATATCCATCTGTTTGGAAAGTACACCCAACAGTACAACATTGGCAGCCTTGGGACTGCCCGCCTGCTGGGCAAGGGAGAGAACATCCAGAAGCTTCGCGTCACAACCTGTGGCTACAATCTTTTCCTCCAGGTTCTCAGGATAGGGACTGGCTCCTGTAATCACAGGCATTGGCGCAATTTTCTGGGTACTTGCAATCAAAGTGCCATCGGTTTTTAAATATGGCAAAAACCTGGCCGCTTCCAACAGCTCAAAGGCCAGAATATAGTCTGCTTCTCCCTGTTCAATTACAGGAGACGCAACCGACTCTCCGTACTTTACATAGGTGACAACCGATCCGCCCCGTTGGCTCATGCCATGGACCTCAGATACCTTTACGTCCCAGCCCTCTTCTACCAGCAGATTGCCCAGGACCCGGCTGGCCAACAGGGTACCCTGTCCTCCTACGCCTACAATCATAATATTTTTTCCCTTACTCATGCCTGCTTCTCCTCCTGTGGATGGATTGCGCCAAAGGCACACATCTGGGTACACAAATCACACCCTACACACAGGGTGGAATCAATGGCCGCCTTTTTATCCGCTCCCCATACAATAGCGGGGCAGCCCAGCTTCATACAGGCCCTGCACCCCTTGCACTGGTCTTTATCAATCCGATAGGGCGGATGCTTTTGTACCCCTTTTAACAGAATACAGGGACGACGGGTAATAATCACCGACGGTTCAGCAATTGCCAATTCAGTGGTCAGCACCTGTTCCAGGCGGGGCAGGTCGTTGGGGTCTACCACTGTGACCCGTTTTACCCCTGCCGCCTGGCAAACCGCCTCGATGCTCACCTGATAGGTGGGCTCACCGGTAATTGTCTTGCCGGTGGTGGGATTGTCCTGATGTCCGGTCATGCCGGTTATAGAGTTATCACTGACAATGACAGTGGAAATTCCCTTGTTGTATGTAATATCAATAAGGCCGGTAATACCCGAATGGATAAAGGTGGAATCCCCAATCACCGCCACCGACTTGCCTGCGCTCTCCTGTCCTCTGGCCTTCTGGAACCCATGCATAGCGGAAATAGACGCTCCCATACAAACAGTGGTATCCATGGCACTGAGAGGTGGTGTGGCTCCCAGCGTGTAGCAGCCAATGTCCCCAAATACTGTCAGCCCCATCTTGTGAAGAGTATAGAACATACCCCGATGGGGACAGCCAGGGCACATGGCCGGCGGACGGACTGGCAACGGCTCCGAAAGGGAAACACTCTGGGCTTCTTTGCCCAGGATTCCTTTGGCAATGGTTCTTTGGGAATACTCTCCCAAAAGGGAGAAACACTCCTTTCCCTTTACCGCAAGGCCTAAAGCTTTACAGTGCTGCTCAATGACAGGGTCCAGCTCTTCAATGACATAGAGGGTCTCTACCTGGCGGGCAAACTCGGTAATCAACCTACTGGGCAGGGGATTGACTACTCCCAGCTTTAAAAAACTGGCATTGGGCAGAGCCTCTTTGGCGTACTGATAGGCAGCTCCAGAAGTAATAATGCCAATGGAGCGGTCCCCCCAGGTGATTTGGTTCAGGTCACAGTACTCGCTCCAGGCGGCCAGCTTCTGCTGCCGCTCTTCCACCACCACATGACGTCCCTTGGCATTGCCCGGCATCATCACATATTTGGCTGGATTCTTGGTGTATTCTCTCAAGGCAACCTGCTGCCAGGGTGAAAGCTCCACCTTACTTTGGGAGTGGGAAATTCTGGTGGAAAGGCGCAGAAACACTGGTGTATCGAACTTCTCGGACAGTTCAAAGGCGGCTTTGGTAAACTCTAAACACTCCTTTGAGTCCGATGGTTCCAGCATCAGCAGTTTGGCTCCAATGGCGTAGTGGCGGGAATCCTGCTCGTTCTGGGAGGAGTGCATTCCCGGATCATCGGCTACTACAATTACCATTCCCCCATTTACCCCGGTATAGGAGGCGGTAAACAGTGGGTCAGCGGCTACATTCAGTCCCACATGTTTCATAGCGGTCAGAGATCTGGCTCCGCCAATGGAAGCGCCCAGAGCAGCTTCCATTGCCACTTTCTCGTTGGGAGCCCACTCGCTGTAGACTTCACTGAACTGGGAAATATACTCTGTCACTTCGGTACTGGGCGTACCTGGATAACTGGAAACAAAGGCACAACCCGCCTCGTACGCGCCCCGCGCTACGGCATGGTTGCCCAAAAGCAGCTGTTTCAATGGTTTTCCCCCTCTTTTCTTTGGGTATGGTTAAAAGGTAGTATAATTTATAATTGTAACACCTGGAAATTTTTTACGCAAGAAAATTCCTGTTTGGTTATTTTCCCGCTTTTTCTTCGCCCTCTTTGCGCAGATCCAAAATACGTTTGGCCTTGCCGGTGGTACGTTCCAAGGTATTGGGCTGAACCAGGCTGACCTTCACATCAATGCCCAATACAGTATGTAGTTTGTTTTTCACCAGCTTTTGCAGGTTTTCCAGGTCGGTATAACTGGTCAAAAGGGAGCTGTCAATCAGTTCCACCTGCACTTCCAGAGTATCCATAAAACCCTGGCGGCGGACAATCAGCAGATAGTGGCCACCTACCTGAGGAACGGTCATCAACACACTTTCAATCTGGGATGGGAATACATTGACGCCGCGAATCTTCAGCATGTCGTCGCTGCGGCCAATCACCTTGTCCATCCGGACATGGGTTCTTCCACAGGCGCAGGGGGCGTAGTTGAGACGGGTAATATCCTTGGTGCGGTACCGCAGTACCGGGAAGCCCTCTTTGGTCAAGGTGGTAATGACCAGTTCCCCAGTGGCTCCCTCGGGGAGAATCTCACCGGTGGCACTGTCAATTACTTCGGGCAAAAAGTGATCCTCAGCGAAATGCAAACCATCCCGCAGCTCACATTCCCCCGCTACCCCCGGGCCCATCAGCTCGCTCATACCATAGTTGTCAGTGGCGAAGCAGCCCCAGGCCTCCTCGATTTTGTCCCGCATTTCGGTGGTACACCCTTCGGAACCAAACAGGCCCAGCCGCAGCTTGAAATCCTCTTTCTTATAACCCAACCGGGTGGCTACCTCAGCCATATACAAGGCATAGGACGGAGTGGAAATCAATGTGGTGGTGCCAAAATCCTTCATCAGCATAACATGCTTTTCGGTGTTGCCGCTGGAGGTGGGTACAACCGCTGTTCCCAGCTTTTCCAGGCCATAGTGGAGGCCCAAGGCTCCGGTAAAGAGCCCATATCCAAAAGCAATCTGCGCAATGTCCTCATCGGTAGCGCCGGCAGCGGCACATAAACGGGCAACCAGATCGCTCCAAGTATCCAAATCTTTCTTGGTGTAACCTACTACGGTAGGCTTTCCCGTTGTTCCACTGGAGGCGTGAATACGTACAATCTGTTTCATAGGAGCGGCAAACATGCCATAGGGATAAGTATCACGAATATCTTCTTTGGTGGTGTAGGGCAGATATCGAAGGTCACCGAGAGTGCGGATTTTATAGGGATCAACGCCCGCGCGGTCAAACTTGTCGTGGTAGAGCTTTACATTCTCATAGCAGTAGCTAGCAACCCACTTGAGCCGCTCCAATTGGAGCTGTTCCAAATCCTTTCGGTTCATCGTTTCGATTTCTTTTTGAAAGAACACCCTAATCACCTCTGAAAAATTATTAATACTTTAACAGTTTAAAGCTTGCCCGCTTTTTGCTGCTAAAGAATATGAGGTTAATTATACTACTTTGACAATTTCTGTCAAGGTTTTAGTGTAAGCTTGGCATTTTCCCTATCAAGTCACGCAATGTAAAAATTATTTTGTTGTATTTCACCATAGATTTTATTTTGATCAAAGGTAAAATCTTGACAGCCCCATCAGGATGTTATACCATCAAGTGGGAGAGAGTATCATCTGTTCCGCTTACTCTATAAATGGAAAAAAATAAGGAGATGTTGTATCATGTATACTTGCGCATCCTGTCAGGTGGCTGCCTGCCGCTATCATCAAGGGGAAAAGCCCAAAAACTGTCCCTGCTTGGATACTGATATTATTGACCGGTCGGTAGAACTGCTCCAGCAAGAGGAGAATTTAGCCATTGCCCGCAACTCTGCTATGACAGAGGCGGAGGGATACGGCCGTCTGACCCGTTTACAGGAAATCATTCTGTTCTGTCAGAAGATGGGATACAAAAAAATCGGGTTGGCTTTCTGTGTGGGACTGCGCAGAGAGGCTGAAATTTTCTCCCGGGTACTGCGCAACTGGGGACTTGAGGTTCACTCGGTTGTATGCAAATGCGGCGACGTACCTAAAATGAAAGCCATGGGTTTGACACTGGAGCAGACCGTTCGGCAGGATCCTCAGGAAACCATGTGCAACCCCATTGGACAGGCATTGCTGCTGGCAGAGGATAAAACAGATTTTAACATTATGCTAGGCCTCTGTGTGGGCCATGATACCCTCTTTATGAAATACAGCCACGCACCTGCTACTGTATTCGCAGTGAAGTACAGAGTGCTGGTACATAACCCAATCGCTGCGGTTTATGCGGCCGATTACTACTACAAAAATAAACTGACTCCCCCTGAGAAAAAATAGGGCATCCAAGAATCCCAGAAATTGAAAAGCCATCTTTTCTCCAACTCTGCACCGGAGAAAGGATGGCTTTTTTATGTTGCAAAATTTTTGACATTTACAGGAAAATACAGTACAATAAATTGTCTTTTCTCCGAGCTTCTGTACCTAAAGAATACCATGGTATAGAAGCCTGGACCGATACTGTCCACCAGGTATAGCGGGAAACCGCTCTGCCTTCCGTCTTTGAAAAGGAGAGAGCCTTGCGCCTGTTTGGATCAAACAGGTTTGTTTTGGTACGCTCTGTCTTTCCAAGGCAGAGCTTTTTTCTTTGGAGGGATTTTATAATGGAGCCCATTAAAAGTCGCAGGAACCCTTATTTGGTATTGCTCTATCTGCTCATGGGACTGGCAGTGGGAATTCTAGTTTCATTGGCGCTGGGGCGCTACCCAATTTTGCCCAATCAGCTTTGGGATCTGCTGTGGGAGGGAATCCGCAACAGCGCCTCTCACCAGCTGACCCCTGCCCAGGCAGTTCTGCTGCGGGTACGGCTTCCCAGAATTTTTTTAGCAGTTCTGGTGGGAGCTGCCCTTTCCGCTGCCGGAGCTACCTACCAGGGGGTATTTCAAAACCCCATGGCTTCTCCTGACATGTTGGGGGCTTCCTCTGGAGCGGGCTTTGGCGCCGCTCTGGCTATTTTATTGGACCAGAGCCGCCAGATGGTCTCTATTTGGGCCTTTATCTGCTCCCTGGGCGGGCTTGGCCTGGTCTGGGTTATCAGCAGCAGGGCCAAGGGGCGACAGATTTTCAGTCTCATTCTCACCGGGATGATTGTAAGTGCCCTGTTCTCCGCCGGGATTTCTCTGTTAAAACTTGTGGCCGATCCAGCCAACCAACTGCCTGCCATCACCTATTGGCTGATGGGATCTCTCTCCGGCGCCCAAGGCGCTGACCTTATCTGGATGGGAGGAGCCCTTCTACTGGGAATGGTACCTCTTCTTCTCTTTCGCTGGCAGATGAACCTGCTGACTCTCAGTGAGGAGGAAGCCCATTCCATTGGCGTTCCTATCCAAATGGTTCGAATGGTTTTGATCTGCTCAGCCACCCTGCTCACCGCCGCCTCTGTGGCGGTCAGTGGTCTGATTGGTTGGATCGGCTTGGTGATTCCCCATCTGGCCCGGAGACTAACCGGGGATAATTTTCGCTATCTGCTGCCTGCCAGCGCTCTGACAGGGGGACTATTCTTACTATTGGTAGACAATATTTCCCGCAACCTCCTGTCCACCGAATTTCCCATTGGTATTCTCACAGCCTTTGTTGGAGCACCCTTTTTCCTCTATCTCATCCTTTATCGGGGGGAAGAATTATGATACAGGTTTCTCATCTCTCCTGTGACCTGGGGGGACGCCGGGTTCTCAGTGATATCTCTTTTTCCCTGGAAAAGGGACAGCTGCTGTCGGTACTGGGTCCTAACGGCGTAGGCAAATCCACCCTGTTTCGCTGCCTGCTGGGACTGGTTGCCCACTGTCAGGGTACCATTCTTCTAGATGGAACAGCCATAGAACAGCTGTCGCCCCGGCAACAGGCCCAAAAAATCGCCTATGTCCCCCAACGCCAATCAGTCGCTTTTCACTATACCATACAGGAAATGGTTCTGATGGGTACAGCGGCACAACATTCACTCTACACTTCACCAGGCCCCGCCCAACTGGAACATGCTACTCAGGCTCTCAATCAGGTGGGGATCTCCCACCTGGCTACACGTATGTACCATCAGATCAGCGGCGGGGAACAACAACTGACCCTCATTGCCAGAGCTTTGGCTCAGCAGGCCCCCATCCTCATTCTGGACGAGCCTGTCTCCAATTTGGATTATGGCAATCAGATGCGGATTTTGCGTCTGATGCAAAATCTGACCCAACAGGGATATGCTGTCATCCAGTCAACCCACCATCCGGATCAGGCCTATCAGTTTTCTCATAAGATTTTAGCTCTGAAAGATGGCTCTGTCCTTGCCTATGGGCGTCCGCAAGAGGTCATTACCAGCCAGCAGATGGAACAGCTCTATAATATCTCTGTACAGGTGCTCTCTCTACAGGAGGACCACATCCGAATCTGTATTCCCAACCCCATGCAGTAATCCCCTGCCACAGGGAAAATGAAATAAAAGGAGCAATTTATGTGAAAAGGAAAATTCTGTCTTGGATTTTAGCAACCGCTTTGATAGGAAGCCTGGCCAGCTGTACACAGCCCTCAGAACTTTCTACCAGTTCTTCCCCCTCCCAGTCGGAAAACCAATCTGTTGTTTTTACCGATTCCGCTGGCAGACAGGTGGAGGTTCCCAAAACAATTACCCGTATAGTCCCGTCCGGCCCTATGGCTCAGATGGTAGCTTTTGCTCTGGCTCCTGACCTGTTTGTAGGCCTCTCTTCCAGCTGGACCCCAGAGGCTGAGGAATTTTTGGCGCCGGAATATACCCAACTGCCTGTATTGGGACAACTGTACAGCAGTGGTGATCTGAATCTGGAGGAACTTGCCGCCGCCAATCCCCAGATTATTCTGGACATTGGAGAGCCTAAGGACACCATTCAGGAGGATATGGACGCACTGACCAATCAATTGGGCATTCCCACTGTACATATCTCTGCCACAACCCAAACCATGGGAGAAACCTACCGCACTTTGGGTAAGTTGCTGGGCCGGGAGGAACAGGCGGAAATACTGGCCAGCTACTGTGAGGAAGTTTACAGCAATGCTCAAACTATGATGGAAACCATTGGAGAGGAAAACAAGGTATCTCTTCTCTACTGTTTAGGGGATCAGGGAATCAATGTTATCGCCAAAGGTTCCTATCACTCAGAGGTCATCGATTTGATGGCCAACAATCTGGCTGTGGTTGAAAATCCAGTGTCCAAAGGTACCGGCAATGAGGTGGACCTGGAACAGATTCTGCTGTGGAACCCCCAGGTGATTTTGTTTGCGCCTGACAGCATCTATGACACTGTTGCCCAAGACCCTGCCTGGCAAAATGTTACCGCCATTGCCCAGGGTAACTATTATCAGGTACCCTTTGGTCCATACAACTGGATGGGCTTCCCTCCTTCGGTAAACCGGTACCTGGGTATTTTGTGGCTAAGTGAGCTGCTCTATCCCCAGCAGGCACAATTTGATCTTTATGAGGAAACCGCCCGCTATTTCCAGCTGTTTTATCACTGTGATCTAACCCAAGAGCAGTTTGAGCAGTTGATGGCCAAATCTCTGCCCCAGTCTCACTCCTAGCCAAAATTCTCCTTGACTTTTCTGTGAGAGAATGGTATAGTGACCTCAAAATCAAATAGAAAAGCTGTCGCCCATTGTTGGGCATAAAAGGAAACAGGTGTAAATCCTGTGCGGTCCCGCCGCTGTAATAGCTGAGTGTTTCGCTTCATGTCACTGGGTCAAACCGGGAAGGCGCGAAACATGCTGGAGGCTTAAGCCAGAAGACTTGCAGCTTTTTTTGTATTGGCAAACTCTACGAGCGATGGAGAAATGCCGCCTGTCAAAGGGACTATTCCCTTTGTTGGCCCGGTTTTAAAAGCTTCGGCGCAGAGATCTGCTTCGAAGCTTTTTTTGTTTGGCCAAATATTCTTTTACGCGGCACTCCTCCTTTCAAAGTGGTTGTAAACAGGAGTAGAAAGCTCCTGTCTACCATAAAACAGAAATTGGAGGAATACACAATGTCAAGCAAATGTATCTCACTGCTGCTGTCCGTTCTTCTGGTGGTGTCATTGGCTGCCTGCAGCAGTCAACCTGCCCAGGAAAGTATTTCTTCCTCCTCCCAGCAGGAAGAAAGCCATTTCCCCTTTACCCTGACTACTTATCAGGATATGGAAGTTACCTTTACTCAGGTACCACAAAGAGTTCTCAGCGTCAATGTCAACACCGGGGAACAGCTGATGGCCCTGGGTTTAGGGGACAAAATTATTGGTACATGTTACAACAACGCTGTTGTAGCCGACCAGTATCGGGAGGAGTATGAAGCCAAGCCGGTGGTATCAGAAAAAGCCCCCTCCTTGGAGGTGGTACTGAGCCTGCAGCCCGATTTTATCTACGGGCGCAGTTCATCCTTTGGAGAAAAAAGTATTGGCACACACGACACCCTGACTTCCTATGGGATTCCTTCCCTCTCCTCCTATGAAAGCTACAAGCTGGGAGCAGATGTAGAGGATGTCTATCAAGATTTCCTCAATTTAGGGCGGATTTTCCAGGTGGAGGACCGGGCACAAGCCATTGTTGAGGAAATGCAAACCCGCATTGCCGCTGTAGAGGAAATTGTTAAGGATGCCCAACCCGTTCGGGTATTTGTCTATGACAGCGGCCGGGACGGCGGCGCCTACACCCCCGGGAATAATTTCACCTCCAAACTGATTCGTCACGCGGGGGGCATCAATATTTTTGAGGATCTGGAAAAGACTTGGAACACAGTCAGCTGGGAAGCGGTTGTAGAGGCTGACCCTCAGGTCATTATTATCAACGACTACGGTTCCACCTCCTTGGAGGATAAAATTCAGGAGCTGAAAACCAATCCCGCCCTGGAGGGGATCAGTGCCCTGGAAAACAATCGGATTATTTCGGTAACCCTGCCTGAGGTTTTTGCCTCATCCCGTACTCATGAGACTATAGAATTTTTTGCCAAAGAATTCCATCCCCAACTGTTCGCCCAATAAATAGGGAGGTGACCTTACCTATGCGCTGGATTCGCAGCCATACTACCATTCTGTGTAGTGCGCTGGGACTTTTGCTGCTACTATCAGTTGTTTTATGTATTGGCATTGGACCGGTTCCCATTTCTTTTACACAGGTGTGGCGTGTTATTCTGTATCAGCTGCTAGGATGGGGAGAGATTTCCGATATCCCAGTCAGCACCCAAAATATTGTGTGGTTTTTGCGGGCACCCCGGGTACTGTTGGGCGGGATGGTAGGCGTTTTCCTGACCCTTTCAGGGGTAGGAATGCAGGCTTTTACCCGCAATCCACTGGCAGACCCCTATGTGTTGGGAATTTCCTCTGGCGCTTCTTGCGGTGCTGTAGTTGCCATGATTACTGGCCTGCTCCATTTTCTGGGGCGTTACGCCACTGCCACTGGTGCCTTCTGTGGCGCTCTTCTCTCTATTGTCCTGGTGTATTTCCTGGCTCGCAGTGGACATGATATCTCTCCCATCCGCCTCATTTTGATTGGCGTGGCTATCTCTTCCCTGTTCAGTGCCTTGACCAGCTATCTGGTATACAGTGCCCCCAATGACGCTCAGGTGCGGGAAGCAACCTTTTGGATGATGGGAGGTCTGGCCGGGGTCAAATGGGAATACTTGCTGCCTGCGGGAATACTCCTGTTTCCTGCCATTCTGATCATGTATTGCCTTTCCACCGCTATGAATGCTCTGTTGATGGGTGAAAACACTGCCATTACCCTTGGTATTCCTGTATCGTTGGTCAGCCGTCTCCTCATTGGATTGACCGCTTTGATGACAGCTGTATCGGTAGCGGTCAGCGGATGCATTGGCTTCGTAGGTATGGTCATTCCCCATGTAATACGCTCTTTGGTAGGCTCTGATCACCGCAGAGTAGTGCCACTATCTGCTCTTACGGGAAGTATCTTTATGATGTGGGTAGATGTAGGTGCCCGTATGCTGGACGCGCCAGGAGAACTGCCCATTGGCATTATCACTGCCCTGATCGGCGCTCCCTTCTTCCTATGGCTGGTCCGGGTACGCCGCTATGCCTTTGGCAAGTCCTCTTAACCCAGGAGGTGGCAGGATGTTACATACCCAAAATTTACATTACCAGGTCAATGGAAAACAGATTCTCAAAGGGGTTTCCTTAAAAGTAGCGCCGGGAGAATTTGTTGGAATCATTGGACCCAATGGCAGTGGGAAGTCGACCTTACTGAAAAACGTTTGTAAACTGTTGCGGCCAACCAGTGGTTTTATCACCTTAAATGGACAGGATATTCAAACTATTTCCAACCGGCAGATGGCCCAGCAAATGGCTGTTGTTTCTCAAGAAAATGAAGCTGTTTTCGACTTTTCAGTAGAAGAGGTCCTGCAAATGGGCCGATACCCTCGAAAAGGGCCACTGGAACCTGCCAACCAACAGGATGACAACGCCATTACGGATGCCTTACGCCTACTGGAGATGTCAGATTTCCGCCAGCGAAGCTTTCTTAGCCTATCAGGTGGAGAAAAACAGCGCATTTTAATTGGAAGGGCTCTGGTACAGCAAACCGATCTCATTGTATTGGATGAACCCACCAATCATTTAGATATTGGAAGCCAGTTAAAAATTTTGGGGATGCTTCGTCGGTCTGGGAAAACCATTTTGGCAGCCCTCCACGATCTGTCTATGGCTGCCCGATACTGTGATCGGATTTATGTTCTGTTGGAAGGCACAGTTTTAAAAGAGGGCACCCCTCATCAGGTGATCACCGATCAATTGATTCACCAGCTGTACCATGTAACAGGTCAGGTTTTTTGGCGAAATAGCACCCTATTTATCGAATACTCCTAACATTCTTTTTCTCCCTTTCTAAAAAACAGTGGCCTAGGAGCTCCTATTAAAAGGCTCTCCAGGCTGCTGTTTTTCTTTCAC
>CALXEL010000040.1 GCA_944387315.1 uncultured Clostridia bacterium | reverse complement strand
TGGAAGAGGACACAAAATCGGCGTAAGGTACGGGGGATGGAATCACCTTGGCGGCAACCAGGCCGGCGATGTGGGCCATATCCACCATAAAATAGGCTCCTACCTCTTTGGCGATCTTACTGATTCTCTCATAGTCAATGAGGCGGGGGTAGGAACTACCACCTGCGATAATCAGTTTGGGTTTACACTCCTTAGCGGTGGCTTCCAGCTGATCGTAATCGATCTGCTCAGTCTCCTTGTCTACCCCATAGGAAACAAAGTGATAGACTTTGTACAAAAAGTTGACAGGGCTGCCATGGGTCAGGTGGCCACCCTGGTCCAGCCGCATACTGAGCACAGTGTCACCGGGTTCCAAAATGGCAGAGTAGACACCATAGTTGGCAGTTGAACCAGAGTACACCTGCATATTGGCGTGCTCCGCTCCATATAAAGCTTTAGCACGCTCGATAGCGAGGGTCTCAATTTTATCAGCAATCTGGGAACCTGCCTGGAAACGGGCACCCGGATATCCTTCAGTGGTTTTATTGGTGAATACGCAGCCGCTGAGTTCCATAACTTCCAGGGGCGCAGTGCTCTCGGAAGCAATCATTTCAATATTGTGTTCCTGCCGGTAAAGTTCTTCCTTTACGATTTCGTATACGGCGGGGTCGGATTGTCTGGTATGTTTGAGCATTTGTTGACACCTCATACTTTCTTATTTGATTCAAAACATCGGGAGCTCTTTACAACCCGATTATATCACAGAGGTTTTGATGGCTTCTATGCTCAAACTTGCACGTTGTTTCTTCGATTTTGCTCTTTTGCCAACCAAAGGTAGATAGACGATAAAAAACAAGGAAACCTTTTATCAGGTTTCCTTGTCTGAGAAAGTATCAACCAAATTTTCCTCTTTTTTCTGCTGACAGAAAGCTGCGGGGGTCATGCCAGTGTGCAGTTTAAAGTATTTATAAAAATTGTTTAAGCTGTCATACCCTGTACGCTCCGCTGTTTCCTTTATATTATACTTCTGTTCCCGCAGCAGTTCTACAGCCCGTTCAATCCGCACCTGGTGAACATAGGTGACGATACTCATGTCCATATATCGTTTAAACAGTCTGGCAATGTGGCTTGGGGTGGTATAGAACATCTGGGCCAGGTGCTGCAGGTCAATCTTCTGGGAATAGTTATTGTTGATGTACTCCAAAATTCCATTGACTGTCTGATTGGAGGTAAACTGCCATCCTACAGCCCTGGTAACCGCCTGTACAAATTGTTTGTAGTCCAGAGGCTTAAGCAAAATGTCCCTCGCGCCCAGGCGCAGGGCCTTTTGAGCGTTTTGAAAGGACTCATAGGCGGTAATTACAATAAACCGGGTGTTTTCCGCAGCCTCCATCACCTCAAACCCATTCATCAAAGGCATTTGGATATCAATAAATACCAGCTGAGGCTGGTTCTGCCGGATCAAATCCAGGGCCTGCTTTCCATTTTGAGCAATTCCAATGATTTCAATGGGAAGGTGCTCCCGCTGAATAAAGTGAGCAATCATTGAGGGGATTGCCGGCTCATCGTCGGCAATAATCGCGCGAATCAAAACAACTCCTCCTTTTTCTCTCCCAATGGCAGAGTAATGACCACACAGGTCTCCCGTTTGCAGTCCGAACGAATCTCCATAGTAAAATCCTCACCATACAGGGCTCGCAGCTTGGTATAAATCAGTGAGAGTCCATGGCCGCTGTTGCTGGCAAGACCCTGTCTCACACGGTTCAGGGCAATCTGGCTCTCAAAGGGGCCATTGTTGTACACTGACAAAATAGCCCTCTCCCTCTCTTTACGGGCGGCTATCTTAATATAGCAGGGGCATTGCCGATCAGGGAAACCATGGGTAAAAGCGTTTTCAACCACTGGCTGTAAAAAATTAAAGGGGACCTGCATGTGAAGCAGGACCGGTTCTATATCCATTTCCGCCACCAGAAGATTCCCATACCGAAGGCGCTGCAAATTGAGATAGTTCTCCAAGTACTGGATTTCCTGCTCCAAAGGCACCAGCTCCTGGTCGGTTTTCATGGTATAACGGAACATATTTGCCAGATCCAAAATGGCGTCATAGAGGCCATCCGCTCCGCTGACCAAAGCCATATTGGCCATGGAATTCAAGGTATTAAACAAAAAATGGTGGTTGATTTTCAGATTGGTAACATGGTTTTGGGCGATTTTTAAAGTCTGTTCCAACTCCTTGTTGCGGACGGCACTGCGGATCAGGGTAGCCTCCTTGTTGGCCAGCTCCTGCCGGGCGGCATCAAACTCACAGTAGTTGATAATACTTTTAGACACCTGACGGAGCAGCCGGCGGATTCCAATAGCGGTACTTTGGGGACAATCGTACATCCCCTCTCTGGGACTACCACCATCCTCAGACAATAGAATATAGCCTCCCCGGATAACCGCAATGGTTTTTTCGTTAAATACCACTGGCAAATGGTACACTGTAATTCCATAGGGACAGACAAATTGATCACACTCTGTTTGTGGAGAGCTGGCAAAAGACCTCTCCCCCATACAATAACAGCCATCAGAGTGAAGGGCTGGATTGCATTTTTCCACACAGTACGGGGGAAACGCTGGATTCTGGTACACTACCTTCCAATTTGCCTTGTCAAAAACTGTAAACGGAATATCCAGCATGTCCAACAGGCGGCCCCGAATGGCCTCTACCGCCCCGTAGAGATTCCCTCTCTGCCCCATTTTCGATCCACTCAAGGGCTCCTGTGGCACAAGAGGCTGATAGTGGATAGGGTTGGAAACCAACAGCTCACGCACTGGTACCGATCCTGTATTGATACACGCATGGGAAGCTCCCGCCTCCAAATAGAACATCATCCCCTGATGAAATGGATGCTCTTTTCCATTGATAATATGGATTCCTTCCCCATTTAACACATAGAGCAGTTGTTCCTGCCCATGATGAATATGGCGGCACTGTTTTTTCCCTGGCAGCATCACCGAAATACCAATATTCATGGATTGTTTTTCACTGCTTTCTTCATGGGTCTGCTGCCACTCGATATAGCCCCATTCCGTATTTTGGATTTTCACAGCGGCTGTTTCTCCCCCGTCCCGCAAATCTTAATAACACCAGTATAACACGTTTTTCTCTTCTGTCCTATATGAATCTTGACTGGCTTTATCTCAAACCGATCCAATAACAAAAAAACAGACCTCTTTTTAAGAGGTCTGTTTTTTATAATCTTTAATTATCCTTTTCAAAATCCTTGAGATTCCAAATAACTGCTCCGTACAATTTGGACCGTTCAAAGAGGGAGTCCACTACAGCGTATTCCCGGGTAGTATGGTTCCACTCACCCTTAACACCACAGGAACAGAGTACCGGTACCCCAGCTCTCGTCATACAGGAGGCATCGGAAGCTCCTCCCAGTTTACGTCCGCCCACCGGGCCCAAACCAATCTTTTGAGATTGCTCATCCACAAATTTTAATAGCTTCATTACCCCGTCATCGGTAGCGAAGGGAGCCATCTGGAGAGGCTCTTCGTATACGGTTTTGGTACCTGGTACATAAACGGTGTCACAGATCTCTTTCATGCTTTTCAGCACCCGATCCAGCTCATCCATCTGCTCTACCCGGATGTCCACCACCATTTCACAGTACTTGGGAACCGCATTGGATACTGTACCACCCTTGATAACGCCGCAGCTTACAGTGGTGCCCTTTTCCAGATTGACCAGCTTGCGGAACTCCACAATTTTATGCCCCATCTCCTCAATGGCATTGGCACCCTTTGTGTAGTCATTTCCCGCATGGGCTTCCACTCCATCTACATGCATATTCCAGTCTACGCTGCCCTTACGGCCAATACACAGACAGCCATCCATCAAACTGGTCTCCATATTAAAGGCGCATACCGCTCCCTTGGATTCCTCGGTCAGGAAAGCCGCGCTATCAGAACCCTGATGACTGATTTCCTCATCGCCGGACAGCACAATCTTAATGGGACGATCCTCATAACCTGCACTGGACAAGGCTCGGGCAGTGTTCACCGCGATGGCGATACCGCCTTTCATATCCAACACGCCGGGACCATACGCTTTTCCGTCTGTAATGGTAAATGCCTCCTCAGGATAGAGGTCATCTGTAATGACTGTATCAATATGGCCAGAAAAGACAACTGGTTTACCGGGACGGTCCGGCCCCAGAGTCGCCACAAAGGAGGGACCATTGTTTCCCATAGGAACTACTTTGCAAACAAATCCATCTTTCTCTAAAACCGATTTCAGATACTCTACAACTTGAACAACATGTTCCACATCACGGCTGTAACTTTTGTGGTTTACAAGATTTTTCCACAGGTCGATCGCCTCATCCTTATGACTGTCTACATAAGCGAAAACCTGTTCTAAAGTTTTTCCCATGAAAAATTCCTCCTATGCTTTTCATTTTGGAAAAACCAGTGTAATAACTGGATTCTCTGTTTTAATTAAATCATACTGTGTTCTTTTTTTCTATGGGCAAACTGCTCCGATTCTTGTTCAGTAGATTGTCATAACTGATAAAAAAGCGCCAGAGTAAATACTCTGACGCTTTTTGCAATGGATTAATCTCCACTGTCCTCTATCAGTTTTACATTGACATCAAAAGTTCTTCCGCCACCACCCGAGGCGTTTCTGCGATAAATGGTAAGCTGGATGGTATCTCCAGGCACATGCTGGGCAACAACATCCGTAAGGGATTTAAAGCTGGTAATGGGCTCTCCTTCTACTTTGGTAATAATATCGCCAGGAGCAACATTCTTCTGTGCCAAATCAGACTCTGGGTCGATAGACACAATAGCGATACCGGTGGGAACTCCACTGTACATGGCTACGGTTTCATCCACCACTGTACCGGTAAGTCCCAAAGCTGCCCGTCCAGTTACCCGTCCATACTGAATCAATTCCTCAATAATAGGCATGGCGTCATTAATAGGAATAGCGAAACCAATTCCTTCATAGTCGGTTGCCACCAGCTTGGCGGAATTGATACCGATTACCTGACCATACATATTGACCAGCGCGCCACCAGAGTTACCAGGGTTAATGGCTGCATCGGTCTGGATATAGGGAGTACCATAGGAATTATCTGATACGGAACGGTTCAGCGCCGAAACAATACCTTTGGTTACACTGCCGGCCAGCTGCATACCACCAGGGTTACCAATGGCGATGACATCTTCTCCCACTTCTACCTGATCAGAATTGCCAAAGGTAGCGTAAGAAAGATTGTTAGCTTCTATCTTTAAAACCGCCAAATCAGTTTTACTGTCTGAGCCTACCAGCTGAGCGGCATAGCTCTCACCATTTTCCAAAATAACAGTAATACCAGCGGCGTCCTCTACTACATGGGCATTGGTAACAATATAGCCATCCGCTGTCATAATGATACCGGAACCCTCAGAGGCAGGAGTAAAACTACCATTGTTTTGATAATTGGCCACACCTACCACCGAAGGACTGACAGTTTGAGCCACCTGCTGAGCTGTCATCTTACCGTCTGTGGCTACCGGAGTGCTTTCCTCCGGTTTGTCCTTGATATCCAAACCAGGAAGCTGGGCTGTGGAAGAGCTTGGAGAGCTGTCAGGTGTGGTAGCTGTGTTGTTGAGATAGGAGTAGATACTATAACCCGCGAAGGTAACCATACTCACTACCAGTACAACTCCAAGCAGAGAAGCGAAAATTAACAGACCTTTGCTCTTTTTGGCTTTGGGTTTCCCGGAACGATCGGCATTCTCGTAGTCCTCAAAGTTCCATTTGTAGTCATCTTTTTCGTTATAGGGGTGCTGTGATCCATATTGCGGTCCGTTGGGCTGTCCCCATCCGCCGCCATAGTTAGGCTGCTGATTTTGGTTTCGATAAGGGGGCTGCTGATACCCGCCAGGTGTTTGATTCCATCCACCAGTGCTGCCCGGCTGCTGGGAATGCTGTCCCCCATTGGAATTACCCCAGCCACTTTGCCAATACTGGCCAGGCGCTCCTTGGTTCTGCTGGCCGTCCTGGGATCTGTTCCAAGCTTCATGGGAATCGGCTGCCCCTGCTTTGTTTTCCTGTTTCTGCTCCTGTTGAGCGAAACCATCTGACTCTTTAAAATTCACTGAATTTTCTTGATTCTGCTGTGGGGTAGAACCGCCAGTGGAAGAAGATTCCTCCTCAGAGCGTTTCTCCTTGTCATCATATTCACTCATCTATTATCAACCTCCGGAAATAATTTCAAAACCTGCGATTTGGCACTAAATTTTGGCTGTCTAAACGCCGTTTTTTCTATGACCTCAGTATATCTTACGCAAATAGCCTGGAAATGAACGAAATTTAAAAACTTTTAGGGTTTTATGTCATAGAAATGTGATAGCCCCTACTTGTTTTTCTCTCCTTTTCTAAAGAGAGAAGCGCCCCCTTTAGAGGCAGCGGTAGGCAGAGAAAATACAAACTCACAATACTCACCCTGGGCACTGCGAACAATAATCTCGCCAGAATGGAGATTGATAATGGAACGTACAATGTGCAGTCCCAGCCCAACCCCATTTTTATCAAGGCTTCTAGACTTATCTGACTTATAAAAACGGTCAAACACTCTTGGAATTTCCTCTTTGGAAATTCCCTCTCCTGAGTTTTTCACTCCAATATAGGTCATATTGCCTTCTGTTTTGTAACTGAATTCAATATAACCGCCCCGGTTTACAAATTTGACCGCATTGTCAATGAGATTGTAGACCACCTGATGAATCAGATCCGGATCAGCTGACACCATTACCTTATCCACATCCAGGCCCCGTATTTCCAGCTCTTTTTCTTCGATGGCCTGCTCAAAAGTAAAAACTGTACGGCAAACCAAATCATTGATATCTACAGGCTGAGGGTTGATCGACATTTCTCCCGCCTCAATCCGGGCAATTCCCAACATTGAGCGTACCAGCCGGGAGAGGCGCTTCACTTCATCTGAAACAATAGTCAGGTATTGTTTTTGCTTTTCCGGCGGAATGGTTCCATCCAACATACCGTCAATAAAACCACCAATGGTAGTCATAGGGGTTTTCAGTTCATGGGACACATTGGCAATAAAAGAACGTCTGGTAGATTCCAACACCGCCAGCGAGGACGCCATATTATTAAATGCCATGGCCAACTTGCCGATCTCATCATATCCTTCCACAGGTACCCTTGCGGTAAAATCCCCTTTGGAAAAGCTTTCGGTGGCGGTTACCATATCCTGTAATGGCTTCACCAGCTGGCTGGTTACAAAATAGATGACAATAAACGCGAAAATCAGCACCGCCAGAGCAGACAACAGGAACATCTTTAGCATTTCCATTAAGAAGGCTGTCAAACTCTCGGCACTGGTGGAAGCAAATACCGCCCCCAGTTGCTGCCCATCACTGGTCATAATGGGAAGGCCCACTGTGTAGTAAGGCTCTTTATACAGTCCTGACAGATTGCCTAATTCCTGGAATTCCCCACTGGCCACCTGTTCCATAATAGAATGGTCCATCCGATAAGTGGTATGGACACAGGCGGATTGATGGGTACACAGCAAGGTTTTGCCACTCTGATCTACCAGAAAAATATCCGCGTCAATAGAGGTTCCCAAGATGGAATAACCATTTTGAATGACTTTTGAGTCCACATACTGATAATCGTTGCTTTTAAAATCAGCTAAAGTGAGAGTGACCGCCTGACGCACATTTTGGGTCAGCAGTTTAAATTTATCCACCTTAAAATATTGTGAAGCAAACACCAAAAGCACCACGCCCAAAGTCGCGATGCTTACTAAAATCATGGTGACGCAAATGGAAAAATAGCGGGAAAACAAACTCTTTTGCATGGTCCTCTATTCCTTGACCTCAAATTTGTATCCAACACCCCAAACTGTTTTCAGCGACCACTTATCGGAAACACCTTCCAATTTTTCCCGGAGACGTTTGATGTGTACATCTACAGTCCGGGAATCACCATAGTACTCAAATCCCCACACTTCATCCAAAAGCTGATCCCGGGTATAGACCCGATTGGGATTGCTGGCCAGATGATACAGCAGTTCCAACTCCTTGGGGGGAGTATCCACCACTTTGCCATCTACTTTTAGTTCGTATCGGGTCATATTGACTACCAGCTTGTCATAGCTGACCTCTTTTACATTGTTTTCCACAACCGGCTTACCAATTCTACGGGTTACTGCCTTGATTCGCGCCACAATTTCCTTGGCGTCAAAAGGTTTTACCACATAGTCATCAGCACCCAATTCCAGGCCCAAAACTTTATCAAAAGTTTCACCTTTTGCAGTAATCATAATGATAGGACAATTAGATTTTTTACGGATCTCCCGGCAAACCTGCCAACCATCCAATTTTGGCATCATTATATCCAAAAGCACCAAATCTGGGTTCTCACTGCCGAAATAGGCCAATGCCTGTTCTCCATCTCCCGCGATGACAACAGAATATCCTTCCTTTTCCAAATATAAACGAAGCAGCTCTGCGATATTGCGATCATCATCAGCTACCAAAATTTTACCAATACCCATGGTTATACCTCCGTCAGTCTTCTCATTCGTTGCTTATACAAACATCCTATTATTCATGCATTTCTCGGGCAAAATCATCTTAGTCACCACAGGAATATATTGCCGTTCCCCATTGTAGTGAATACCATACTTATTATACATTACTTTCTTCACAAATAGTTAAAATTTTTTAAAACTTTTAGAATTTTCCAGTGAACATCCTAGATGACTACAAAATAGAAAAGGCTGCTGCCTTATCCAGGCAGCAGCCTTTTCATGTTTAAAAGCTATAGGACTATTTAACTATTTTTAAAAAGCCGATTATTTAAACACGCCAGCTTTTTAATGGGTATTGGATTCATCGTCTCTCTTTCTCCAGAACCAGAATCCACTTCCCACAGCAACCAGCAGAGCAGCACAAGCTGCAATTACACCAGTAAAGCTGCTTCTCTGACCCTCTCCTGGAATCTCCTCCAAAGCGGGTACAGCAGGGAGCTCTTTCTCAACACCTTGCTGGGCCAGTTCAGGAGTTTCCGCCAAACCACGCTCCGGCTCAGTGATTTCCGGTTCAGAGGGGCTCTCTACAACAGTAGGAGCAACTACCGCAATGACACCACCGGTTTCGGGATTCACCTTGCCCTCATCCGTTGTGCCTGGGATTGCAGCCGCGGAAAAGTCCATTCCTTCCAAGTAGGCGAGAGGATAGTAAATGCGGGTTTCCTCGGGAACAAGAGCGTTCTGAGAGGGAATGATAATGTCCTCGCCGCCGTTCCACTGGATGTGGAGGACAATGTTCCGGGCTTTGCCCAAATCCTCCATGACGGTATAAGGCATCCGATCGTAGCTTCTGGCGTTAACCTTGATGGTATCACCTGGATCAGCGTTGGCGATGCTCTCCCGCACCTCGCTCCAGAAATCGGACTCGCCGTCCCGATAGCTGGAACCGCCGCCGCTGTGTCCACCACTGCTCTTGCGGTAGTATCCTACGGCGAAGGGACTCTGGCTGTCCACCGAGACTTTCAGTCCCTCGGCCAGAGCGGTGTGTGGTACAATGTAAGGTTCACCAGCTGTAGGCATATGAAGCACCACAAACTCGTATTTCTCATAATCGGCTGCTACAGTGGCGTTGGGATAGCTGATGGTAAAGGTAACAGGCTCGTCGGTGATGACAGCGCCAGTAGCCAGATCAATCAGCTGAATGTTCATCATATCCACTGTCATGCCCTTGAACTGGGCGGCAAAGGTAGTGTCAATAGCTCCCTGGAGAGCTGTTCTGTCAGCCTCAGAAGCCTCCTTGGCAATCAATACTTTGCCGGTAATGGGTTCTTCAGGATCAGGAGTGATGGTTGCCGCCTGTGCCTTAACAGTAATGGTCACAGTGGTAGAAATTGGATTGTAGGTGTCATTGCCATCCTTAGCGACAGTAATAACCGCAACACCTTCTTTGACCAGGGTCACCTTGCCGTTGGCATCTACAGTGACAGCGTCACCAGAGGTAACGGCATAGGTGGTGGGTATACTCTCTACACCACCCTCTACCTGCAGGGTAAAGTCAGGCTCACCTACAGTCTTTTCAGGAACCGCCTCCACAGTGAGGACGGGCTGGCTCAGCTTCTCTACATTGTAAGTCTGGGAAGCAGGGCCGCTGGCCGAGTAGTTGCCATCGGCAGGGGTATACACAGCGGTAAAGGTATGCTCACCAACGACAGCTGTCCAGGTAAAGGTTGCCTGGTTGCCGCTGAGAATCTGGCTGCCCAGTGAGGCATCCCCTACCTTAAGCTCAACCGTACCCTGGGCCTCATAGCCATCCACCACATTGGTGGCCTGAACAGTTATAGTAACCGAACCGCCCACCTGGGCCTGCCCGTCAGGAGTGATAGACAGGTTGAGGGCAACTGGCCGCTTGGTAATATTGACAGTCACTGTAGGCTGTGCAGAGAGGGTGTACCAGTCTTTGTCAGCACCAGTGAGGGTACAAGCATCAAAGGTGACAGTCGTGCCATCGCCTACATTTTCATCGGCCACAGTGCCGAATTTAGGGTAAATCACCACGACGTTATCCCCTGGGACTGCGTCGCTCAGGGCGCCGTCAGCGAGCTCAACCACATTGGTACCGTCAAATTCCCGGTCCACAGCGGTCAAGCCGATTATAGTTACCTGTTTAGCATTGATAGTCAGATTAAAGGTGCCATAGCTGCTTACATAGTCAGCGTCACCGGAGTAAGTGGCGGTTACCGTATGGGTACCAATAGCCAGGGCCTTGCTGGTGGTATCAAAATCCATCGCGGCCTTGCCATTGCTGTCCACATCTACAGTTGCCAGGGTGGTACCGTTGCAAGCAAATACTACCTGGCCGCTGGTGATAGGAGCACCGGCTCCGTTGTTCACAGTAACCTCATACCGGTCGCTTTCGCCATATGTGAGGGTATCATCAGCCGGAGCGGTGACGCTGGAAGCGCCCTTGATCTTACAGCTGCTGGTGGCATCTTCTGCCACAGAGTAGTTTTCATTGGCAGCAGCCGGTACATACTGGGCGGTAAAGGTGTGGTCGCCATCGGTGGCTGTCCAGGTAAAGGTAGCTTGGTTACCGCCAAGGGCCTTGGTTTCCAACTCACCGTTATCCACTAACAGTTTCACCGAACCGCCGGCGGGATAGCCGTCTACGGCGCCCTCAACCTTTACAGTGATGGTCACATTCTGGCCGAGAGAAGCCTCCTCGGCCACATCCAGAGTCAGGATCACAGGTTTTTGAGTAATATCTACAGTAACAGTAGGCTGTACAGACAGGGTATACCAGCCACTGTCAATCCCATCCAGGGTACAATTAACAGTAACAGATTTGCCATCGCCCACATTTTCATCGGCAATGGTGCCAGAGGTAGGAGCATCCACCGAGACGTCATCCCCTGAGACCGCGCCGCACAGGGCGCCGCCGGTGAGAGCAACCACCTTGGTGCCGTCAAAGGGTCGATTGGCAGCGGTCAAACCGGTTACAGTCACCTCTTTGGCGTTAATGGTCAGATCGAAAGCATCAGAGCTGCTTACATAATCGTCGCTGCCCAAGTAGGTGGCGGTCACTGTATGGGTACCAACAGCCAGGGCCTTGCCGGTGGTATTAAAGTCCAGCGCGGCCTTGCCATTGCTGTCCACATTTACAGTTGCCAGGGTAATATCGCCAGAAGTGAATTTCACCTGGCCGCTGGTGATGGGATCACCAGTTCCGCTCTTCACAGTGACCTCATACCGTCCGCTTTCGCCATATGTGAGGGTATCATCAGCCGGAGTAGTGACGCTGGAAGCGCCCTTGACCTTACAGCTGCCGGTAGCATTCTCCGCTACAGAGTAGTTGTCGCTGCCGGCCTGTACATACTGTGCGGTGAAGGTGTGGTCACCTGCGGTGGCAGTCCAGTTGTAAGTAGCGATGTTATCGCTCAGTGTTAGATCCAATGGCTGGCCATCGTCTATTGTCAGGTTTACCGAGCCACCGGCGGGATAGCCGTCTACGGCGCCATCAACCTTTACGGTGATGGTCACATCCTGATCCACAGGAGCCTCCTCAGCTACATTCAGGGTCAGGGTCACAGGTTTTTGAGCAATATTGACGGTGACAGTGGGCTGGGTCAGGGTGTACCAGTCTTTGTCAGCGCCGGTAAGGGTGCAGGGATCAAAGGTGACAGTCTTGCCATCCCCCGCGTTGGGGTCAATGGTGCCAGAGGCAGGAACATCCACCGAGACGACATCCCCTTGGACTGCGCCGCTCAGGACACCACCGGTGAAGGTAACGGTATTGGTGCCGTCAAATTGCCGATCCACAGCAGTCAAACCGTTTACAGTTACCACCTTTTTGTTGACGGTCAGGGACAGCGTACCGGAGCAACCTACAATGGACTCGGTGCCCGAGTAGGTGACATCAATGGTCTGGGCGTTGCCGGCAGGCACAGTCTTTGAGGTGGTGTCATAGATAATGGCAGCTTTGCCGCTGTCATCCACCTGGGCGGTGCCCAGAGTCTCACTGCCATAAGCAAAGGTTACTGTACCGCCGCTTAAAGGAGTTCCGTCAGAATCGGTAATCTTGACCCAAATCTCAGCGTAGGTGTTGCCGTAGCCAAAGATAAACGCAGAGGTGCCAAAGGACACCTGGGAGGTGCTCTTTACCTTACAGCTGGCGGCGGCATCTTTCTCCACCGAATAGTTGTCGCTGCTGGCCTGTACATACCGGGCGGTAAGGGTTTGGTCGCCGGCCACAGCAGTCCAGGTAAAGGTGGCTTGGTTGCCGCTAAGGGCCTTGGTTTCCAGCTCGGTTTCGCCCAACCAAAGCTCCACAGAGCCAGCGGCATCAAAGTTTTCCAAAGTACCTTCCACTGTGGCGGTGACGTTCACCGAGTCACCCGCCACAGCCTGGTTCGCCATCTCCAGTTTCAGTGTAACAGGCATGGGGGTAATGGTGACGTCCACAGTAGTCTTGCTCAGGGTATACCAGTCTTGGTCAGAGCCGCTGAGAGTACAAGCTACAGTAGCAGGTTTGTTTGCGCCGGCGTTTGCATTCTCCATTTGGCCGGTGGAAGCAGCGGTGACCGATACAACATCATCGCCCACAACCCCCTCAAGGGTTGGGGTGCCGGTAATCTCCACCTGGGTGTCACCATTAAACGGCCGCTCTGTGGCCACCAGGCCGGTTACAGTCAGAGGCTTTTTCTGGACGGTAAAATCAAAGGTAGTCTCAGCAGTGGCGCCGTAGGAGCTGGTATAGGTGGCAGTCACCTGATGTCCGCCTATTCCCAGCCACCTTAGGGTGGTATCGTAGGTGATAGTGGCCCGGCCGTTTTCGCCCACCTGGGCGGTGCCCAGAGTATGGCCCTCACTTGTAAAGGTCACTGTGCCGCCAGCCCCATTGATCACGTCCACATACAATTCGGATTCGGAGCCAAATTGACCAAAGAAACTAAGTGGTTGGCTAACAGAAGGCTCGCCGGTCTTTTGAATGATGATACAGGCGCCGCCGCTGTATGCAGCATTCCGTATTATCTTCACTTCACCAGTTCCAGAGTTTATAGTAAACCTGCCGGATGATGGATACGCTGTATCAAAAGTAACTAAATCCCCATTTCCTTCAATCTGATAGTTTTGATAACCTGAGCCAAAGCTGAACGCCTTTCTGTCCGCGGTCTGGTCCAGATAGAGGAGAAGGGTTTGTTGGTTTTGTCCCTGCAACGTAATGGGGCTTCCCAAACTTTCGCAGCCCCGCAGGTCAACTACAACCTTCGGGGTGGTCAGGGATATGGTTTGCACCCCGGAGCCGCTCAGGTCGATATTTTGGATTTTCGAATCATCCAAATTTATATGGTAATTGAATACTGCGGACCCTTGAGACGCAATGGCTGTGGGGCCATGGTAGGTAAAGGAAGTGGGCGTTACGAATCGAAAGGCATAGTTGTCCAGCTTGGTCTCAAACCCCTGGATATCCACCTTCTTCAAGGCTGTAACGTTA
>CALXEL010000039.1 GCA_944387315.1 uncultured Clostridia bacterium | reverse complement strand
GACCACAACAGCTGTGGCAACTGCCGGGCAACCGCCCAGGTGGCCCGCCAGCGGGGGCTGGGGTTTCTCCCCGGCATGGAGCTGACCACCCGGGAGGATGTCCATGTGATCTGTCTCTTCCCCAGCGTGGATCAGGCGGAGAGTTTTTCCGCCCTGGTCTATCAGCGGCTGCAGCAGGTAAACAACCGGCCGGAGATTTTCGGCAACCAGCTCTACTGCAACCATCTGGATGAGGCGGTTGCCACCGAACCCAGGTTGCTGCTGGGTGCCACCGACATCCCCCTCCCCCAGGTCCAGCCCCTTTGCCGTTCCTTTGGCGGGTGGGCCTACCCTGCCCACATTGATAAGGATGCCAACGGCCTGCTGCCCATCCTGGGCCTCTTCCCTGAGGACTGCGGCTTTGACACCTTTGAGGTGGCCAACACCCTGCGGTTTCTCAGCCGGCCCGACGCCCGGGCCATTCAGCGGGGACGCACTATGCTCCACAGCTCGGATGCCCACTATCTGTGGGAAATCAGTGAGGCGGAGTATCCTTTCCCGTTGACAGAACATCCCCTCAGCCAAATGATTTTACAGGCCGCTCTCCAAGCTGGCCTCAAATAGATGATTTCCCTGATGGGAAGTCATTTTTTTGTCTGTTTTGTAAATTTCTGCCCCTCTCTGGAAGTTGCCATCATCCTGTGGTATACTGATACTGTTTTCACCAATTCGACCCAATGGAGGAAATTATGGCAAAAAATTCTAAAAAAAGCCGCCCCCTTCTCATCGGTTTACTGGCCGTTTTGATTGTGGTTTTGGCGGCAGGAGGATATACCCTGGGGGAGATCGGCGGCACCTTCCGCTCCCAGGGCACTGTAACCGTTGAGATTCCCAAAGGCGCTTCCACCGCTGGGGTGGCAAACAGCCTGCGGAAGGCGGGCGCCATTGGCAACACCTATTTGTTCCGGCTCTATTCCCGGCTGACCGGCGCCGATGGCAGCTATCAATACGGCACCTTTACTGTGGAGCCCAAGGCAGGTTATGGGGCGCTTGTTGAAGCACTGCAAAATACCGCTCAGTATCTGGAGGGGGTAGTGGTCACCATTCCTGAGGGGTACAATGCCTACCAGATTGGGGACACCCTGGAACAGGCTGGTCTCTGTACCAAGGAGGAGTGGCTGGAAGCCCTCAACACCCACACCTACTCCCTGTCCTGGCTGGACCAGGTCAGCGATGATCCTCTGAAGATGGTTCGGCTGGATGGCTTCCTGTTTCCCGACACCTATTCCTTTGACCCGGAAGCTACAGTGGACACCATTGTGCTGACCTTTTTGGAAAACTTCCAGCGGCGGGTATTGACCCAGGAAAATCTGGATCGGATGGAGGAGATGGGCCTCTCTTTGGAGGATACGGTTATTCTGGCCTCCATTATCCAGCGGGAGGCGGCCAATGTGGAGGAGATGTACAATGTCTCCTCGGTATTCCATAACCGGCTTGACCCCGATTCCCCCTATCCCCGGTTGGAATCCTGTACCACCAACGACTATATCAACAACTATATCCGGCCCGCCTATGAGGGTTCTGCCCCAGCGGAGGTGCTGGAAGCCTATGATACCTATGACAAAACCGGCCTGCCGGTGGGAGCCATTGCCAATCCTGGCTTGGATGCCATTACAGCGGCCCTCTACCCCAACGACACCCCCTATTATTTCTTTGTCACCGATATTACCTATCACCACTACTATGGACGCACCTATGAGGAACATCTGGCCAATATTGAAAAAGCCCTGGCGGTCAACCGCAGCTATGGCAAGGACGGACTATAAAAACTCTACAGCCAAAAGGACACAGCATACGCTGTGTCCTTTTTTGTCAGCCTTTTACACTTGTATTTTTCTGGAAACTGTGGTATCCTGAATAAAACCGATGTGGTTTTCAAAACTATATTGTGACGTAACAATTGTCACATTTTTATGATGAGGAGAAGAGTATGACCTGGAGAATTGTATGTGACAGCTCCTGCGATCTGGCGGCAGTTCCCATGGAGGACGATTTGGTGTCCTTTGCCATCGCCCCGCTGAAAATTATAGTGGGAGATACCGAATATGTGGACGACGCCGCTCTGGATACCCAGGTACTGTCCAATCACATCCACAGCTTTAAAGGAGCTTCCTCCTCCGCCTGCCCCTCCCCTGACGAGTGGGCCCGGGAATTTGAGCAGGCGGATCAGGTAATCGCCATCGCCATGACCAGTGCCCTCAGTGGCACCTACAACAGCGCCATGGTGGCAAAGGATATGGTGCTCAGCCAACACCCTGAAAAGAGAATCCATGTGGTGGACTCCTGTACTACCGCCGGGGGCCTGGTGCTGCTCTGTGAGAAAGCCCGGCAGCTGATCCACCAGGATCTCCCCTTTGAAGAGATCACCGCTCAGCTGGACGCCTATTCCAAAGAGACCCAGCTGCTGTTTATGCTTTCCCACTTTGGCAACCTGGTGAAAACCGGCCGTATGCCCAAAATTGTGGGAGCCCTGGCCCAGACACTGGGGATTGCTGTGGTGGCCAAACGGTCTATGGAGGGCACCATCGACATCCTCCACAAATGCCGGGGCGAAGGGTCGGGCATCCGGTATATGGTGGAACAGATGGGGTCCCTGCGTCAGATGACCCCTGACCTGCCGGTAGTCATTACCCACTGTGACAATGAAAAAGCCGCCCTGGAGCTGAAAAAACAAATTGCTGAAAAATATGGCACCACCCAGTTTACCATTTTGCCTACCCGGGGACTTACCACCTTCTACGCCGAGGAGAAAGGCATTATTATTGGATTTTAGATCGTAGCAATCAGGATCAAGCGGAAAGGAGACAGCCATGGATCATTTTTCTTACACCACCGAGGCCCTCTATCAAGGGGAAAAGGTCCGGGGCATGGATCTGGCACCTGAGACAATTCCCTGCTTTATGACCACCGCCTTTACCATGCGGGGATTTAAAGAGGTCCAGGAAACCTATGCCACTGGAGGTTACACCTATATCCGTTCCCGTAACCCCAACCGGGCTGCTCTGGGAGAGGTGCTTTCCTGCCTGGAAGGCGGAGAGCAAACCCTGGTATTTTCCTCCGGCATGGGGGCCATTACCACCACCCTGCTGGCGCTCTTGGAACGTGGCGACCATGTGATCTGCAACGCCAACATCTATGGGGAAACCTTCGCCACCATGAGCAAAATTTTAAGCAAATGGGGCGTGGAGGTCACCTTCACCAATTTCCAGGACACCCAAAATATCCAGAACGCTATCCGTCCCCAAACCAAGCTGATCTACACCGAGGTTCTCTCCAATCCCACCCTGGTGCTGACCGATTTGAGAGAGGTGGCCAAAATTGCCCATGAAAATGGCGCTCTGCTGATGGTAGATAACACCTTTACCACCCCCATCTCCATCCGCCCCCTGGACTTTGGGGCAGATATTGTTATGAACAGCCTGACCAAGTTCCTCAACGGCCACAGTGACGCCATTGGAGGCTCCATTACCACCACCAAGGCCCTCTGTGACAAAATCCAACCTATGTCCATGCTGTTGGGCACCCCCGGCGACCCATTCAGCTCCTGGCTGATTCACCGGGGCATCCACACCGCTTCCCTGCGGGTCCCCCAGGCCATGGCCACAGCGGAAAAACTGGCCGCCGCCTTGGCTGCCAACCCCCATGTGACCAAGGTCAACCATCCCAGCCTCCCTGACTATCCTCAGCGGCAGCTGGCCGGGGAGATGTTCGGCAAAAAGGGTTCCTGCCCCATGCTGAGTTTTATCCTCCCTGAGGATATGGAAAAACTGGACCAGTTTATGCTGGCTCTCCGCTTCCCACGGTATGCCCCCACTTTGGGCGGCCTCCACACCACCCTCAGCCATCCGGTCACCTCCTCCCATATGGATGTGCCCGATGAGACCCGCCGGAAGATGGGCATCACCCCCGGTATGCTGCGGGTTTCTGTTGGCATCGAGGACCCGGAGGACCTGGTAGCTGACTTTATCAACGCTCTGAAAGTATACGACTAATTGGGTTTTCCCAAAACAAAAACCGCCGCGGAACCTGTGTTCCGGGGCGGTTTTATCTTGTCTCTTAGTCCTTTTGCAGGTCGATTTTAATCTGCAGTTCCTTTAAGCTCTTCTCATCCACCACATCGGGGCAGGAGGTCATCAGCTCGCTGGCGTTCTGTACCTTGGGGAAGGCGATTACATCCCGGATGGACTCCTTGCCCAGCATCAGCATTACCAGACGGTCCAGGCCATAAGCCATACCGCCATGGGGTGGAGCGCCGTATTTGAAGGCGTTAATTAAGAAGCCGAACCGCTCCTGGGCCTCCTCTTCGGTAAAGCCCAGGGCCTGGAACATCCGGCTCTGGATGTCCGGGTCATTGATCCGGATGGAGCCGCCACCCACTTCGGTGCCGTTGAGCACCATGTCGTAAGCTCTGGCCCGAGCGCCGGCCCGGTCGGTTTCCAGCTTGTCCAGGTCCTCCAGCTTGGGAGAGGTAAAGGGGTGGTGCATAGCCACATACCGGCCCTCTTCCTCGTCGTACTCAAAGAGGGGGAAGTCTGTCACCCACAGCAGGTCATAGGTACCGGGGGTGATGAGCCCCAAACGGCGGGCCAGCTCCCCACGCAGGGCGCCCAGGCTGTCAAAGACCACCTTGTTTTTGTCGGCCACCACCAGCAGTACGTCCCCAGCTTCCAGGCCCATCCGCTGATGGATGGCCTCCACTTCTTCGGGAGCCAGGAATTTTTCAAAGGAGGAGGAGATTCCCTCCTGGGTATACCGGGTAAAGGCCAAGCCCTTAGCCTTATAGGTCTTGACAAAGTCGGTGAGCTTGTCAATCTCCTTCCGGCTGAGATGGGCCGCGCCGCCCTTGACATTGATGGCCCGTACACTGCCGCCCTCTGCCAAAGCGCCGGCAAACACCTTAAAGGCACAGCTGCCCAGCAGGTCGGAAAGGTCGGTCAGTTCCAGCCCAAACCGGGTATCCGGTTTGTCGCTGCCGTACCGGGTCATGGCCTCGTCATAGGTGAGCCGTTTGAAGGGGGTCTGGATCTCCACACCCAGGATCTTGTGGAACACATCCTTCATAAAGCCCTCGTTGACCGCCATGACATCCTCTTCATCCACAAAGGACATCTCCACGTCAATCTGGGTAAATTCCGGCTGCCGGTCGGCCCGCAGGTCCTCGTCCCTAAAGCAGCGGACAATCTGCATATACCGGTCAAATCCCGACAGCATCAGCAGCTGCTTATACTGTTGGGGAGACTGGGGCAGGGCGTAAAACTTGCCGGGATGTACCCGGGAAGGCACCAGATAGTCTCTGGCTCCCTCAGGGGTGGACTTGATCAGCATAGGGGTCTCAATTTCCAAAAAGCCATTGCGGTCATAGTAGTCCCGGCATACCTTGACGATTTTATGCCGCATAATAATGGCGTTTTGCATCTCGCTGCGGCGCAGGTCCAGATAGCGGTATTTGAGCCGCAGTTCCTCTTTTACATTGGTCTGGTCGGTGATCTCAAAGGGAGGGGTAGCCGCCTTGGAAAGCACCCGCAGATCGGTGACCTGAATCTCAATCTCACCGGTTTTCATATCAGGGTTTACCGACTCCCGGGCCCGTACCACACCCTGGGCCATCAATACATATTCACCCCGCACACCGGAGGCTTTCTCAAAGATCTCCCGGTCAGTGCTGTCATTAAAGGCCAGCTGAACCAGGCCGGTGCGATCCCGCAAATCAATAAAAATCAAATTGCCCAGGTCCCGGTTGCGCTGTACCCAGCCCGCTACCACTACAGTCTGGCCAATATTCTCCTTGGAAAGATCGGTACAATAGTGGGTCCGTTTGAGACCCTGCATAGTGTCTGCCATTGGAACAATCTCCTTTGTTGTGATTTACTCTTTAAATTCCAGGGTCTGGCTCTCAGCAATCTCAATATAGCTGCTTTCCAGAACCGCTTCATACAACTTGTCCACCACCTGGTCCAGGGAGGCGTCAATCAGGGCGCCAGTCTTCATGTTTTTAATCTGGGCCCGGTTTTCCCGCAGCTCATTTTCTCCCAGTACCAGGGTGTATTTAGCGCCAATTTTATCGGCGTACTTCATCTGGGCTTTCAGGGAACGGCCCACTGTGTCGGTTTCGGCGTAGAAGCCCTCGCTGCGCAGGTCAGCTGCCAGCTGGGACGCCTTAACCGAAGCCTCCTCTCCCATGGTGGCGATATACAGGTCACAGGTGACCTGAGGCGGGAAGGGAGCCCCATTGGCCTCCATCACCATCAGCAGCCGCTCAATACCCATAGCGAAGCCGATACCAGGTGTGGGCTGTCCTCCCATCACCTCTACCAGGCCGTCATACCGGCCGCCGCCGCAGACGGTTCCCTGGGCGCCAATCTTGTTGGAGATAAACTCGAATACCGTTTTGGTGTAGTAATCCAATCCCCGCACAATGGTTGGGTTGACGGTATAGGTGATGCCCATGGCATCCAGACGCTTTTTCAGACCGGTAAAGTGGTCGCCGCACTCGTCACAGAGGTAATCCAGCACCACCGGGGCATTTTTGGCGATCTCATGGCAGCTGGGGTCCTTACAGTCCAAAATCCGCAGGGGATTTTTCTCCAGCCGTTCCAGACAGGTGGGACAGAGTTTGTCCTTGTACTGGCTAAAGTATTGGCGCAGGGCCTCATGGAACCGGGGCCGGCACTTGGGACAGCCAATGGAGTTGATTTCCAGGGAAATGTCCCCTACCCCCAAAGCGTCCAGACACTGGCAGACCAGGCTGATCACCTCAGCGTCGGCCGCGGGAGAGCCGGCTCCCAACATTTCCACCCCAAACTGGTGGAATTCCCGGTAGCGGCCTGCCTGCTGCTTCTCATACCGGAAGCAGGGGGTAAGATAAGCCACCTTTACTGGCAGAGCCCCATTGAGCAGCCCATGCTCCAAAGCGCTGCGGAGAGCGCCGGCGGTACCCTCTGGCTTGAGGGTGATGGACCGTCCCTTTTTATCCTCAAAGGTGTACATCTCTTTTTGTACCACATCGGTGGTATCTCCTACCGAGCGGACAAACAGTTCGGTATGCTCAAAGGTGGGGGTGCGCTGCTCCACAAAGCCAAAAAGATTGGCGGTTTGCAGCAGGGTGGACTCCAAATACTGGAGCTTGGGGGTTACATCTGGTAAAAAGTCCTGGGTTCCCTTGGGAGCCTGTGTGAGTAGTGCCATTATCATCAAATCCTTTCTGATGGGTATTCTGGAGTAAAACAATCCAATAAAACAAAAATACTCCATCTTCCCTGTTGGAATCTCAACGAGGGACGAGGAGTATCTCCACGCGGTGCCACCCTGCTTTGAACAGACCTGGGCCTGTTCCACTTTCTGTCCCGATAACGGGGGAACTCTCCGGGCTGGGCCTTATCCGCCCGCCAGCTGTATGGGTGTCTTTGGTGACCAGTCGATTTGGCAGACTTCTCTCAGCAAGCAAAGCCCTCTCTGTGCCCTGCTGGTCATTACTCTTCCCACATTGGCGCTGTTTTACATATCCAAACAAAAGAAACTATCTTTTGGGGTTTACAATATTTCTCCAGTCCAGGTCTCCCCGCTCCAAAGCATGGATCAAAGCCTCACCTGTAGCAATGTTGGTAGCCACCGGGATATTGTGGACATCACACAGCCGCAGCAAACTGGCCTCGTCCGGCTCGCCGGGACGGACATGGATCGGGTCCCGGAAAAAGAGCAGCAGATCGTTCTCGTTACAGGCGATCCGGGCCGCGATCTGCTGGTCGCCGCCCTGGCTGCCGCTGAGGAATTTAAAAATATTCAGACCGGTGGCCTCGGCTACCAGCTTGCCGGTTGTGCCGGTGGCGCACAGGCTGTGGTGGGATAAAATGCCACAATAGGCAATGCAGAACTGCACCATCAGCTCTTTTTTGGTGTCATGGGCAATCAGTGCAATGTTCATAAGATATCTTCTCTCCCATCTTGTTAACTGAATTTATAACATGGCCAGCTGCACCTGTTTGCCACAGAGCCTGGCCGCGATATTTCGAAAAGCCTGTCCCGCCAGCAGCCCTGACGAAAGGTTTTTGCCAAGGGAGGTGGCGCTGACCACCTGCTCCTCATAGGGTACCACTCCAATCAGCTGAACCCGGGTGGCATCAATCACATCATCCAGATCGGGAATGATCCTGCCTCCTTTGGGAGGCTTGCTGCCCACCTTGTTGATAATGAGCCGCAAATCGGTCAATCCCCGCTCATAGAGGAGGTCCGCCACTCTGGCTCCGTCCCGGACACAGATAGGGTCGGGCGTCACCACCAGCAGCCCCCTGTCAGCCACCTGGGTACACACATGAAAGCTGGCTCCCAGTCCGGCAGGGGTGTCGATGAGCAGATAGTCATAATAATAGGAAAGTCCCCGGGTCAATCGAACCAGGTCTTTCTGATCCGGCAAAAATCCTGGATCAAAAGGAGCGGAGATAAGATGGAGATTTTCGCTGAGAGGGCTGTGGGCAATGGCTTTGATGGGCTCACACCGCCCTAAAAGCACATCAGACAGGTCATAGACCGTCTGATCTTCTACCCCCAGCATAATATCCAATCCCCGCAGGCCACTGTCAGTTTCCAGCAGAAGGGTACGCATTCCAGCCTGACCCAAAGCAGCTCCCACCATGGCACAGGTGGAGGATTTCCCCACTCCGCCTTTTCCCGATGTCACCACAATAATCTGAGCCATACCTTACCACAGAGCCTGGGTTTGATTCACACCAGTCTGTCCCTTCCCTTGTACATCATTAAAAAACCGGCGAAATCGAAACCACGCCATCCTTATTTTAACACACTTTTCCATAAATTCAAAGAACTTTTTCCGCTGTTTTTCAGCATATTCCCATGTTTTTCCTATTAAGGCAACAGCTGTCCTGACTGCTGTGGTGTCTCAGAACTCACCTGGGAATAGAAGTACCCGTCAAAAATCGCCCGGGCCACCGGGATGCCGGTGTATCCATGCCAACCCTTTTCAATGCCCACCGCTACAGCGATCTGGGGATCATCAACCGGGGCATCGGCAATAAAGGTGGAGTTGGGAAACTGAGCAGTTTCTGGTGTACCAGTTTTACAAGCCACATCAATTTCATAGTCAGCGAATGTTTTTCCCAAATAGCCGGAGTAATAGGAGCCGGAACCGATTCGGGCACAGTTGACCATACCCTGAATAATGGGATCAAATACCGAGGGGTCCTCCTCCAGCTGAGAAACGACAGTAGGCTCATGCTCCCGGATGGTCTGGGACATATCATAGCTCTCAATACTGCGCACCAAGGTGGGACGCATTCTGGTGCCCCGATTGGCAATGGTGGCGCAGTAACTGGCCAGCTGAATGGGAGAAAATTTGTTGTCAAACTGGCCGATAGCCGACTGGATTACATCGCCGGGGTTCCAGATCTCTCCCCGGGAAGCGGAGAGCTCCGGGGAAGAAAGGGTTCCTGTGGCGCTGTAAAAGGACTGATCTCCCATAAGGATATCAATGTTGGGATTGACACCCAGGCCCAACGCCATAGCGTATTTATCAATGTTTTCAATCCCCGCCCGGTACCCCACATCGTAAAAGAAGATGTTACAGGACTCCTGAAGGGCCCGTACCACATTGATGTCCCGGTGCATACTCAAGCAGCGGGCAGGATAGTCTGGGAAACGGGTATAGACCTGGCCGCAGTATACAGTGGAATTGGCGTCAATCACCCCAGTGGCCAGTCCAGCCAGAGCGGTGGCAGGTTTAAAGATAGAGCCCGGCGTATAGGTGCCCTGGAACGCCCGGTTGTACAGGGCGTTGTTAACTGTATCCGCAGCCAGAGTGGAGTAATCGTCATAATAGGTGTTGAGATCATACCCGGGATAGCTGGCCGCCACCAGGATCTCCCCGGTTTTCACATCAATGGCCACCGCCGCACCAGCAAAAGCTTCCTTACCTTTTCCCGCTTCCGCATAGGTTTGCAGGTACTCAATCTGCAGCTGCAAAGCTTCCTGGGCAATGGACTGTAAATTTTTATCAATGGTAGTGACCACAGTGTTGCCTGGTTCCGGAGACTTGGTCTCAATGACATCCACTACCTCTCCGCTGGAGTTGATAAAAATTTCCCGGGTGCCGTCAGTTCCCCGCAGCTCCGACTCCAACCCCAGCTCAATGCCGCTTTTCCCAACTGTGTCATCCAGATTATAGCCCTCCCCCAACTGGGCCAGTTCGTTTTCATAAATGGGACCGGTAATGCCGATCACATGGGGAGCAATGGTTCCGGTGGGGTATTCCCGGACAGTGGTCTGTTCAATATCCGCCCCCAGCAGCTCATAGCTGTGTTCCTTAATTTTGGTGGCGGTCTCAATAGAAATATCAGTGGCAAACACATAGGGGGTAATATAGCTGAAGTCTTTCTGAACCATCTCATAGCGGACCCCTGCCAGAATCCGGGCCTCTTCCGAAGTGTACTCCTCCAGACCATATTCCTCAATCAGCCAATGCATCACATAATCCGCTGTGGCGTACTCGTTTACATTGACATATTTTTTCAATTTGGCTACATCCTCATCCCGGTCCTCCAAAAAGGTAAAGGGCTCGCTTTGAGTAATAGGCAGATTGTCAATCCAGCTCTCCCCCGATTGAGTGAGCAGATCGGTCAAGCGTAAAATAATCTCATTTTCGCTGCCGGCAGCCAGGAATGCCCGGTCCAGCACCACATTAAAGCCCACCTGGTTTACCGCGAAGGGCCTGCCATAGCGGTCTACAATCTCACCCCGGGCCGCCTTGACCCGCTGGGTCTTCTGGGTGCCCTGGCTGATCTGGGAGAGATATTCCTCTCCATCTACGATCTGCATCTGCATGAGACGCACACCAAAGGCAACCATTATGGCCAGAAAAATGGCCACCAGTAAAATTGTTCTGGTTTTCAGCATGGAAAATTTCATGGGCTATTCCTTTACTTTTGACTCGAAATACTGGTTAGACCATCCAAAAAGCCAGTAAAACAGGGGAACAAATAAAATCGAACAGAGAACTGCTGGCAGATAACTGGTTACCAAAAGCATCCAGGCATTCTCATAATCCCAAATACCAAAATAAAAAAAGTAATTGAGGAAATTCAGCAGGGCCAAAGCTCCCCCGCAAAGAAAAATCGCATTGAGACGATTGTTTTTGATAAAATAGATAATTCCCAATCCGGTAGCTGTGGCTAAGATCAACAGCAAAATGGCGTGAAACCCAAAAATTGTATAGGAACCCAGGTCGCAGAGCATACCTCCATAAGCCCCCAACAATCCTCCTGCAAACTCGCCCTCATACATGGCGATACAGATGACCGCGGGAACAATGAGTCCAGGTTTGACCCCACTAATTTCCAGAAAATGCGGGGTGGTCTGGATCACATACAGCCCTGTCAAAAACAGGGCATAACAGCAGTATTTTATGGTCTCTATGAATCTTCGATTGTTCTTCATGGTTGCTCCTTGCCAGAAAGTTCCCCTTTTCTCCAGGCGGAGATCCCTTACTGACCCAGGGGCTTTACAGCCGCTGTCCAGATTTTTCTATGTAGTGTGTCCCCTGTATTTAAAAGAATTTACGGGGCCACCTGTTCTCCTTGGCCCTGGAAATTCTTAATGACCTGAACGTCCTTTACATTGCGGATATCCGCCGCCGGCGCGATGACCGCATACTGGGACATTCCATGGCTTTCGGTCTGAATTTCCACAATCTCCCCAATGGCGATATCTCTGGGATACAGTCCTCCAAAACCGGATGTATACACCAAATCCCCCGGGGCGGCGCCGCTGTCTTTGGGCAGCATACTCAGCTGACACTGACCCTCGCCGGAAAGCCCAATCTTACCAGTGACAATCCCAATATCCCGGGTACGGACATCATAGGCGCCAATTTCCAGTGCCACATCCAAAATGGTCAATACCTTGGAATAGGTGAGCCCTACCTCATTGACAATCCCCACCAGGCCATCAGCGGTAATGACTGGGTCCCGTACCTCAATCCCCGCCAGGGAACCTTTGTCAATGGTGAAAGAATAGAACCGGTCGGTGGAATCCCGGCCGATAACCGAAGCGTACTCAAACTCAAAATCCGGATGTTCATCCTTGATTTCCAGATACTCCCGCAGCTGCTCATTTTCCTGCTTATATTTTTCATAATCCACCAGCTGCTGATTGAGAATCCGGATCTTCTCCTTGAGCTGCTCATTTTCCTCACTGATCTGATCTGCCTGGAGGTACTTGCGAAACACACTGGTTAAAGAATCGGAAATCCCAGCGGATACCTGTTGCAGGGGAGTGGTAATAAAGCCCAGTACCTGAGAGGCCATGGGCGCAATTCCGCCGGTGTAGCTGGCCCGCAGCATAAAGGCAAACAGTACAATCAGCACACCCATTAAGATTTTAAAATGGGTGCTTTTAAAAAAATCTCCCAACCGGTACACTCCTTTGCCTTTTGGTTTTGTCATGGGTGGCTATGCTATAAAAAGACAATTCCGAGCGAGGGAAACACTCCCCCCGCCCGGCATCCAGTCATTTGTTATACAGCCCTATTTTTCACAGCGGCTCAAAGATTACTTGTCCTCATCGTTGGTGAGTACTTCCTTGAGCTTATCCAGGTTTTCCAATACCATACCAGTACCCAAAGCCACACAGTCCAGAGGATTCTCTGCCACATGAACTGTCATACCAGTCTCCTGATAGATCAGTTTATCCAATCCCCGCAGCAGCGCGCCGCCGCCGGTGAGGGTAATACCATTGTCAATAATATCCGCGGAAAGCTCAGGAGGGGTCTTTTCCAGGGTGGTTTTGATGGCGTCAATCACCGAAGCCAGAGGATCGGTCAGCGCCTCCCGGATCTCAGCGGGAGTAATGGTGATATTTTTGGGCAGGCCATCCCCCAGGTTGCGGCCTTTGATCTCCATGGGCTCCTCATTTTCAAAGGGATAGGCGGAACCAATGTTGATTTTGATATCCTCAGCGGTACGCTCACCGATGAGGAGATAGTATTTCTTTTTAACATACTGAATGATGGCCGAGTCAAACTCGTCGCCGCCAACCCGTACCGAACGGGAGGCTACAATGCCGCCCAGAGAGATAACCGCTACCTCACTGGTGCCGCCGCCGATGTCTACTACCATGCTGCCCTGGGCTTCCGCTACAGGCAGCCCGGCGCCAATGGCCGCCGCCATAGGCTCCTCAATAATGGAAACCTGCCGGCCGCCGGCTTTATAGGCAGCTTCCCGTACAGCCCGGCGCTCTACCGCTGTAACCCCTGAGGGGATACAAATTACAATCCGGGGACGGGCAAACATCGAGTTATTGAAAACTTTCTTGATAAACAGCTGCAGCATACTGGCAGTAATATCAAAATCGGCGATTACACCGTCTTTCAGCGGCCGCACCGCCACAATAGAACCTGGTGTACGTCCAATGACATCCTTGGCTTCCTGTCCAACCCGACATACCGTATCGTTTCTGGTGTCAACGGCAACAACCGAAGGCTCCCGCATAATAATACCCTTTCCCTTCATAAAGATCAGGGTATTGGCAGTGCCCAGGTCGATGCCAATATCTTTGTTCAGTGAAAAAAACATCCGATGGTAGTCCCCTTTCCAAATGTGACCTGTCCTATATTTCAACTGGTTCCCAGCGGCGCCAACCAGGCTGGCAAACCGCTGTACCTACAGCAAAATCTTTGGCAGTAATATTATAACCGCTCACCCTGGAAAACTCAATAAACAAATTGCAAACATTGGCTTTTTTTCCCGGATTTACAGGTATTTTTTCAAAATCTGCCACAGGGGACTGACCGGCAGTCCCATAACCCCAAAATAGTCCCCCTGAATTTCCCGGATAAACCGGCTTCCCAACCCTTGGATACCATAGGCTCCCGCCTTATCCATGGGCTCCCCGGTGGAGAGATACCACTGAATCTCCTCTTCGGTCATGGGCAGAAATTCCACCGTGGTGCCGCTGAGGAAATGTTCCTCTCCCTGAGGAGTAAAGACCCATACCGCTGTATACACCTGGTGCTGGCGCCCTGAAAGGAGCCGGAGCATCCTGGCTCCGTCATCGGTGTCAGCAGGCTTGCCTAAAATCTTGTCATTCACTACCACAATGGTATCGGCACTGATGACCAGATCCCGCTCATGACCCTGAGAGAAAACCGCCTGGCCTTTGCGCCGGGCGATTTCTACAACCGCCGCAGTGGGGGACAGCTGGGGAGAGACATGCTCGTCCGCCTGGGAAACCTGTACCGAAAATTTATCCACCAAAGTGGAGAGCAGTTCCTTTCTTCGGGGGGAAGCTGACGCCAATATAATATTCATATTCCGCTACGCCTGCCTTTTACATGGTGATTGTTGGAAAAAATTCTGGAAAACATTCAAAAGTTAAAATTATTTTTCTTCCAGTGCCCGCCAGCTGCGCAGCAGGGCCAGGGTGTCTGTGTCAGCGTTCTCGGGGATCTCATACCAACAGGGGGGCGCCTCAGGCTGCCGGTGGTCGGCGATACAGGCCAGACCTGGGTAGAAATCAAACCGATACCAGCTTCCATCCATAGAGAAGGTGGGCTGCACATCGGGAATGGTAGGCTGGGCAATAAACCGCCAGGATTTGATGCCGCCCTCGGTGTTGAAGTCCAGGCCCAGGCTTCTGGGGAAAGCGGTCTGGTTTTCCGGCTGCAAAAAGGCCTTTTCCAGCTGCCAGCTCTCCTCCCCCGCCTGGATGGTAAGGGCTCCGTTGTTCATCAGCCGGGTCACCGGCTCGGTGAGGGTGGCGTACTCAATCCCCTCCAGGCCAAAGCCGTTGATATAGCCGCAGATCCGGGGGATAACCCCCTCGGGCAGGGTATAGCGAATAGAGGTGGTTTTGGCCGGGGAGACCCGGTAGTCGGTCATCCGTTCCACCACCGTATTGTCGTTGTAAAAATAGTAAACCGGGTAGTTATAGAGGTTGTCGTTGTCGGTGTAGTAGTCATCCCCATTGTAAAACTGAAGAGACAACCCAATCCGGGTCTCATCCATGGGGATTTCCACATCCTGCTCCACCTCTACCCAGTTTTCCTTTTCCATCAGGCCATATACATTGGCAATGTACTGGGACAGATAGGAAGTCATGGTAATATTGGGAATAGATACCCATTCCACCGAGTTGGCCACTGTCAGTTTCTCATAGTCCACCGCGGGAAAATCCTCGTCGGGGGTATAGTTTTCAAAAGGCCCCTGTACCGCCGGGGTGTTGGCCGGCTGAGAAGACGGCTCACCGGTGGTGCTGCATCCGTAAAACAACAGGGTCGCTGCCAATACCAGTGCCGGCAGAGCCCCTTTTCGGGAAAAAATACGCATCATGGAAATCTCCTTTGTGTTCTACAGTTTATGTACTGTAGCTTTATAACAGAAAATAGAAAGGGCGATGGTAAAAATCTGGGCCACATTGATGCCCATTTCCAGCCCAAAGGCCACCTTGACCACCGAAAGGTCCAGGTACATGGGACTTGCGGTGGGAATGCCCACTGTCTCCCCGTAGGCCAGCCAGGAGAGGAAAGAGACATCCCGGGCAAAGGAGGCGATCAGCGCCCCAATAATAATCCCCGCCAAAATATAAAAGAGCAAAATCAGGTTTTTCTTCATCTTCAACTGTCACTCCCCCCTAGCGCCGGCCGGTGGAACCAAAACCCTGTTCCCCCCGCACGCTCTCCTCCAGCTGGTCTGCCTCTTCCAGGTCGGGCAGCAGGATGGGCAGGATCACCATCTGTGCAATCCGTTCCCCCGGCTGGATTTCATAGGTTTCCTGACCATGGTTGCACAGTCCTACCACAATCTCTCCCCGGTAGTCGGAGTCGATGACCCCAACGGCGTTGGCGGGGGCGATGCCATGTTTGATCCCCAGCCCGCTGCGTCCAAAGACCAGGGCCACTGTCTGGGGATCAGGCAGCTGGATGGCGATGCCGGTGGGCACCTTGGCGATCTCTCCCGGCGCCAAAACCATTGGTTCCGAAAGACAGGCCCGCAGGTCGTACCCCGCCGCCCCCTGGGTGGAGCGAGTGGGCATCTGGGCCTGAGGACGGACTTTTTTTATCTTCATAAGAGTGCTGCCTCCTTTGGAAAATTACTGCACATTCCGGTAATAAAGGCCCCGGGTTTTTCCCTCCCGGCTGCCAGGCAGGGGCTGCCCATCCAGATAGGCCCGGACCACCTGCTCACATTCCTCCCGGCTCTCCCGGGTGAAATAGAGGGTCAAAAAGGAAAAGCCCTCCAGCTCGTCCATCCGGTCGCTGAGAACCAGGGGTACCGAGTTATAGAGCTGGGCGATTTTGCTGCCGCCGCAGTCGACGGCGAAGCGGACTCCCCGCCGGTCGGTGAGGGTCTCAAACCCCCGGCACCGCTGACAGCCTCTGGCTGCCCGGATGGGACAGTTGCGGAAGATCATCAGGGGCAGGTAGCCATAGGCCAGAATCCCACAGGGGATACAGTCCCCCAGCAGCTTGGCCTTTTGCAGGTTCAACTCAAAGGAGAGCTCGGTCTCGGCCACATCCAGCTGCCGGTACTGTTCCAGGGCGGTGGAGTTGACAATGTTTAGGCTGTACCCGCCGCAGATTTTCATGCCTGCCTGGCGGGCCAGCCGGATGCCGCTGAGATTGCCGGCCCAGGCCCAGGTGACCCCCTGCTGCCGCAGCTGGGCCAGCTGGCGGCTCACCTCTTCCTCCCCGGCAAAGAGAACCCGGGGAATCTCGGCCACCAGCTTGTCGGGATTGTCAATCATCCCCCGGCTGAGCAGATTGGGCAGGTCCCCTAAGGGCAGGATCAACCGTTCACAGCTCCGGGCGATCTCCTCGGTAAGCTGCTCCCCGGTGAGCCGGGCCCGCAGGGTGGGGATTTTTCGGTTGAGCCGCTTGGGAAAAGCCCGCTGGGCCCGGTCAGCAAAGGGCCAGGGATGGGGGGCTCCCCGCTGGGTGGTCAGTTCCTCCAACCCCTGGCGGCGCATGGCGTTGAGAGCCGAGGCGGGCAACATGAGCCCCGACTGAATCCGGGCGGAAAACTCCTCCAGATAATAGGGGGTTCCACCGGTTTTGCCCAGGTTCTGCCGGGCTTTTTCCTCATCGGTGGGACGGGTGAGGGCCTGCTGGGGCTCCTCCCCCAAAACGGTGGTCTGATGGCCCTCCCGGTCGGAAAGGGTCAGCCGGGCGGGACTGCCCGACTCCAGGAAACACTCTCCCCGTACCGGCACCAAAGGCTGCTCCCGGTCATAGAGCCGGGCCAAATCCCCCAGCACCCCCGCCGCGGAGACCACATCCTCTTTCTGGCGGGTACCGAACATATTCCCGTCGATAGCCCCGTCAAAATAGCCGCTGGTAAAGCCACTGCGGGAAAACACCGACCGGAGCAGATCAAAGTCCGCCGGCCGTCCGGCAATGGCGTCCTTTACAGCGGTCACTGCCGCCGCAACGTATTCCGGGCGCTTCATCCGCCCCTCGATTTTTAAGGAGGTAACCCCAATCTGCCGCAGCTGTTCCACCCGGTCGATGAGGGTCAGATCCTTGAGGGAGAGGCCGCACTCCACCCCGCCCTTGGCCTGAAAAGGCAGCCGGCAGGGCTGGGCGCACAGGCCCCGGTTTCCACTGCGCTCCCCAATCATTGAGCTCAAATAGCACTGGCCGGACACGCTCATACACAGCGCCCCATGAACAAAGACCTCCACCTCCAAACCGGTTTTGGCGGCGATCTGGGCAATTTCCTTTCGGGTCATCTCCCGGGCCAGCACCACCCGGCGAAAGCCCATCTCCTTGGCTTCCAGGGCTCCGGAGAGGTTGTGGATGGCCATCTGGGTGGAGGCGTGGAGAGGCAGGTCAGGGGCGCATTGGCGGGCGATGGCCGCCACCCCCAGATCCTGTACCAAAATGGCGTCGATTCCCAGCCGGGCGGCGGTCTCAATGGCCTGTATCACCTGGTCTGTCTCCTCCTCAAACATGAGGATATTTAAGGTCTGATAGACCTTGACACCCCGTACGTGGCAGTATTCCACTGCCCGGGCCAATTCTTCCTCATCAAAATTGCCCGCGTTGCGGCGGGCATTGAGGGTTTTCGCTCCCAGATAAACAGCGTTGGCGCCACAGCGCACCGCGGCCACCAGAGAGTCAAAATTGCCGGCAGGAGCCAATATTTCCAGTTCTGCCATGGTTTGTTTCATCCTTTCTGCCTGGGGGAGAAATCCTTACCCTTTGTTTTCTCCCAGCATTTCCAGACGGCGGCTGAGCCGGTCGATCTCCCGGCGGGCCTCATCCAGTTCGATACGGGCTTTGGCCGCGTCCTCCAGATAGTCGGTCAGCTGGGAACGCATATGGTCGGCGCTGGCCTCGCTCTTTTTATAGGCGTCCACATAGTTGAGGGCGCAGAGCACCAACGCGTCGTTGAGACTCATTCTGTCATTGGATTCCATCAGCTGGCTGATCTGACTGTTGAGTTCCTGTGCCAGCTGCTGTACATATTCTTCTTTTTCGGGGGTGGCGATCACATATTTGGAAGCGCCTACCTCAATCCGCACACGATTGATCATTTGGTTCTCTCCTCTCAGCAGAGAAAATATTCCCCTCCCGGGACAGGGTAAAACGTCCGGCTTTACCCTCCCCGGGGGCAGACTTACATACAGTATCATTATACCCCATTTTTCGACGATAAAAAAGAGGGTAGCGCCCCATTTTTTAACCGGAAGAAAGGTCGAAAAAACCTTACAAAAGCTTCATTGATTTCCCCTGCTTTCATAGGGTATAATAGCCTTAAAGGGGGCCCTGGGGCCCCTTTTTCAAAAGATTTGGATACATTTTCTTTGCCCTTTCATAAACTGTATCACAGCAAAGGCAGATTTTAACAGCGAGGGAGGCCCCTATGGAATATAAACCAACCAAAGAACAGATTGTAAGACACCTGACCCGCATTCTGGCCAGTGAGATGTCGGTGAGCCCCGACCTGGCCACCGACACCCAGTACTACCGGGCGTCGGCCCTCTATCTGAGGGACCTGATGGAACAGCAGCAGCGGCGTTTTCTGGCGGGAGCCGCCAGCCGGGGAGAAAAGCAGGTCCACTACCTGTGTATGGAGTTTCTGGTGGGCCGTTCCTTAAAAAACGCCCTGTTCAACCTGGGGCTTACCCAGGTGTTTGCCCAGGCCCTGGAGGAGATGGCCCAGATTTCTCTGGAAAGCCTCTATGAGCAGGAGCCGGACGCCGGGCTGGGCAACGGGGGATTGGGCCGGCTGGCCGCCTGCTACATGGACAGTCTGGCCACTCTGGATATGCCCGCTATGGGCTATGGGATTCTCTATGAGTACGGCATCTTCCGCCAGCAGATCATCGACGGCTGGCAGACCGAGCTGCCCGACACCTGGCTGCCCGGGGGGCAGGTGTGGCTGAAAGCCCGGCCGGAACAGGCGGTGGAGGTGCGCTTTGGGGGCAAGGTGGAGGAGTTTTGGGACTACAGCTACCACCACGTCAACCACATTGGGTACACCAGCGTCCGGGCGGTGCCCTACGACCTGTTTATCCCCGGCTATGACAGCCGGGGGATCAGTACCCTGCGGCTGTGGAAGGCGGAGAGCACAGGCATCGACATGGAGCTCTTTGACAAGGGAGACTACCTGCGGGCCATGAACCAGGAGGTCAACGCCGAGGCCATCAGCAAGATCCTCTACCCCAACGACAACCACCTCCAGGGCAAACAGCTGCGGCTGCGGCAGCAGTATTTCCTGGTGGCCGCCTCCATCAGCGACATTGTCCACAAACATATGGCCATCTATGGCAACCTGGAACAGTTTGCCCAGAAAAACGCCATTCATATCAACGACACCCACCCGGCTCTGGCCATTCCCGAACTGATGCGGATTCTTTTGGACGAGTGCGGCTACACCTGGGAGCAGAGCTGGAAGATTGTGGAGAACACCTTCGCCTACACCAACCACACCGTCCTCAGCGAGGCGCTGGAACGGTGGAACGAGGACCTGTTGCGGGTACTGCTCCCCCGGATCTACCAGATCATCCAGGAGATCGACCGGCGGCTGCGGCTGGAACTGGGGAACAACCGGCATCTGCCTCCTCACAAAGTAGAGGAGATGGCCATTATCGCCAACCACGAAATCCGCATGGCCCATCTCTGTGTGGTGGGCTGTCACAGTGTCAACGGGGTTTCGGCCCTCCACTCCCAGATTATCCGCCAGCAGCTGTTCGGGGATTTCGCCGCCATTATGCCGGGGAAGTTTACCAATGTCACTAACGGCATTGCTGCCCGCCGATGGCTCAACCAGTCCAACCCAGGACTGACCGCCTTGCTGGATGAGACCATCGGGACAGATTGGCACCACGACTTTTCCCAGCTGGAACGGTTTGGCGCCTTTGCCGGGGACCGGCAGGTCCTGGACCGGCTGGGTGCCATCAAACTGGAAAACAAGAAGCGGTTCGCCGGCTACCTGGCCGATCGGACCGGGACGGAGCTGGACCCCAGCTGGATTTTTGACGTCCAGGTGAAGCGGCTCCACGAATACAAGCGCCAGCACCTCAACGCCCTGCATATCCTCTCCCTCTGCCAGCAGCTGCTGGAAAACCCCAACCTGCCCATCCCTCCCCAGGTCTTTCTCTTTGGGGCCAAGGCGGCCCCTGGCTACTACATGGCCAAACAGATCATCAAGTTTATCTGTACCCTGGGAGAGTGGATCGACCGGGAACCGGTACTGGCCGGACGGCTGAAAATCGTCTATCTGGAGGACTACCGGGTCACCCTTTCCGAGCTGCTGATGCCCGCCGCCGAGATCTCCCAGCAGATCTCCCTGGCAGGCAAGGAGGCCTCGGGCACCGGCAACATGAAGCTGATGCTGGGCGGCGCCATCACCCTGGGCACCCTGGACGGGGCCAATGTGGAGATTGTCCAGGCGGCTGGGGCGGAAAATGAGCTGATCTTTGGCATGAACGCCCAGGAGGCCGCCCAGCGGCTGGCTCAGGGATACCGTCCCCAGGAGCTTCTGGACACCAATCCGGTACTCAGCCGGGCGGTGGAGGCTCTGAAAACTGGTATTGCCGGGGAGACCTTCCAGGAGATCTACCAGAACCTGACCCAGAGCGACCCCTATATGGTGCTGGCCGATTTTGACAGCTATGCCCAGGCCCGCCGGGAGGCCTGGAACCGGTACGCCAACCAGGAACAGTGGAACCGGATGAGCCTGCGCAACATTGCCGCCTCGGGCATCTTCTGTGCCGACCGGGCGGTGGAGACCTATGCCCGGGAAATCTGGGCTACCCGCTAAGGGCCCCTGTGAAAGGAGGAAACCGCCATTTGTATCTATGACAGTTGGGACCCCCTCTGTAAATCCCCCTTTGGGGCGGTGGAACACACCCGGCAGGTGACCTTTTCCCTGCGGCTGCCCAAGGACCGCCCTCTGGGCCGGCCGGCGCTGGAACTCTGGCGGGACGATTCCCCCCAAAATCCCATTCGGCTGGATATGGAGTGGGCGGCAAGTGACCCCGCCCACAACTGGTACCGCTGCGCCTTTACCCCCGGGGAGCCGGGGCTGTATTTCTACTGGTTCTCTCTGGAAGAGGACGGCAGCCCCCTCTGGCTGAAGCGGGAGGGCCCCAGCCAGGGGGTTCTCACCGCCGGGGAGGGTTCCCCCTGGCAGCTGACCGTCTACCATGGGGACTTTGTGACCCCTGGGTGGCTAAAAGGGGGACTGGTCTATCAAATCTTCCCCGACCGTTTCGCCCGGGGCGGGGAGCTGGACCGCCCCATCCCCCCAGACCGGAAGCTTCACCAAAGCTGGGAGGAACTGCCCGACTATCTTCCCGACCCGGATGGGGAGATCCGCAACCAGGATTACTTTGGAGGCACCCTGGCGGGGATTGCCGCCAAGCTGCCCTACTTAAAAAGCCTGGGAGTCAGCTGTCTCTACCTGAA
>CALXEL010000038.1 GCA_944387315.1 uncultured Clostridia bacterium | reverse complement strand
GGTCAGGGTAAACAGGGTACTGGTTTTGATACCGCCGCCGGTGGAACCTGGGGAGGCGCCAATAAACATCAATAGGATCAGGGTGAGCAGGCCGGCATCGGTGAATTCCCCCAGGGCACAGGTGCTGAAACCGGCGGTTCTGGCGGATACACTGTGGAAAAAAGCATCCAGCCAGGTGATGTCTTCGGTGGCTTTCAACAGTAAGGTGCCCACCACAATTAAAATCGTTGTGACGGTTACCACAATCTGGGAATGGAAGGTCAGTTTGCGAAAGGAACGCTTTTTCAGCAGATCCAGAATTACCAGAAAGCCCAATCCTCCAAAAATAATGAGACCACAAGTGGTGAGGTTAAGGAGTACGCTTTCCCGGTAGGGAATCATATTTTGAAAGTTGCCCAAAATATCAAACCCGGAGTTGTTAAAAGCGGCAATGGAGTGAAAGATACTGATTCCCAAAGCCGAGAGGGGAGGGTAATCCTGTACAAATACCGCAAAGCTTAAAACCACTCCCACTACCTCAAAGGAGAGGGTGACCAGCAAAACCGCTTTTACCAACCGGACAATCCCCTTGCCGCTGTCCACATTGAGGGCTTCCCGTACCAGTAGCCGCTCCTTAAAGCCCACCCGTTTACCGGCGGCTAGGATAAAGGCCACACCTACCGAGGTGACACCCAGTCCACCAATTTGGATGAGCATGGCCACTATTGTACGGCCAAAGACTGAAAAGGTGTCGCCAATATCCACTACAGCCAGGCCTGTGACACAGACGGCGCTGGTGGAGGTGAACAAGGCGTCCACAAAATTAACTTGTACCCCTGGCTGACAGGATATGGGCAGCATCAGCAGCAGGGCGCCAACCAGAATAACCAGAGCAAATCCCAGGGCGATGATACGCCCAGGGGACATTTTTTTCAGAAAAGCCATATGGCTACCTCTCAATCAAGTTGTTAAGACTGTTAAAAAATCAGGCGGTTACCGGAGTGGATGAACCAGTCTGGCTGCTTTGGGCAATCTCCTGAGCAATATTGAGAAGATGGTCGCCCATTCGCTCAAAGTCGGTGAGCATCTCAGAATAGATAACGCAGGCTTCGCCGGAACAGGCGCCGCTGCGCATCCGCTCCATCTGGTTCTGCCGGAACCGCAGGGTCATGTCGTCCATCTGCTGTTCGGTTTGAGCAATTTTTTCCAGAAGCCGCAGAGAATCCTCACTGTCCGGTCCCTGCAGGTCATCCAGGGCATGGAGGCAGAGCTGATGCATCTGGATAATCTCAGTCATGGCCCGGTCGGAGAGGTTGAGTCCCTTTTCCTCCAGCATTTGGGCGTATTCCGCCAGGTTCATGGCATGATCCCCAATTCGTTCCAGGTTGCCGGTGATTTTAAAATACCCATGGACACTTTCACAGTCCTTTTCCGGCATGTCCATGGTGAGCATAAAGGAGATACACCGGGAAATTTCTTTATTGAGAAAGTCCAAATACTCCTCCCGGTCGGTAATCTCATCAAGGAGGCGGGAACTGTGCTCCTCCACCGCCAGAAAGCTGGCATCCACATTTTGCCGTACCATGTCCAGCATACGGGCAACTTCCCGCCGCAGCTGGGTAGTTCCGATGGCAGCGGAACCGATTTTCCGTTCCTTACGGATGTCATCCAGATCCAGGTATTCCAAGTGGTAGGTCTGGTCGACTTCATCCTCCCGATCGGGGAGAATACAGGTGGCGGCTTTGGCCAGTAAGGTGCCGAAAGGAAGGAGCAACAGGGTGGTGGTTACGTTAAAAATGGTATGTACATTGGCGATTTGCGCGGCGGGCTTGGCCGGGGTCATAGATTCCATCCAGGAGACAAAGGGGGTAGTCAGACAGATTGTTACAAAGAGAGCGGTTCCGATCAGGTTAAACATCAAATGAATGATGGTGGTACGCTTGGCATTTCGGTTGGTACCAATAGAGGCCAGTACCGCCGTAATACAGGTGCCGATATTTTGTCCAAACAGCACATAGACGGCGCTGCCCAACCCGATGACGCCACTGGTGGCCAGGGCCTGCAGGATACCCACCGAGGCCGAGGAGGACTGGATAATGGCGGTGAAAATCATACCAGCCAGGATTCCTAAAATGGGGTTGGAAAATTGGGTCATCAAATTGACAAAGGCGGGAGTGTCCCGAAGGGGGACCATCGAATCGCTCATCATGCCCATTCCAATGAAGAGGACTCCCAGTCCGGCGACAATTTGGCCGGTAGAATGGACTTTAGGCCCTTTGAGGAATACCACCATCACCACACCTACAAAGGCGAACAGGGGGGCCAAAACTCCCACATCCAAGGCAATGAGCTGGCCGGTAATGGTGGTACCGATATTGGCTCCCATAATGATCCAGACAGCCTGCTGGAGGGTCATCAGCCCGGAATTTACAAATCCCACAACCATGACGGTGGTGGCGGATGAGGACTGGATCACCGCGGTGATGGCGGCTCCCACCAGTACTCCAAGAATACGGTTGGAAGTGAGCTTTTCCAAAATTTCTTTCATCTTATTGCCGGCGGCTGCCTCCAGTCCGGTACTCATCATCTGCATACCGTACAAAAAGAGGGCAAGTCCACCCAGCAAAGAGAGGAAATGGGTTATTTGCATGATTCGTTCCCTACCTTACCTGAATTTTGAAACCAACTGAGGGTTCCGCTTTTATGCAAATTTACAAATAACGACAGCAATACTGGCAGTCCAAACAGACCCAAAATGCCAAATAATTGGACACCGGCATACATACTGATCAGTGTGGCCACCGGATGCAGCCCCACCTGACTGCCAACAATTTTAGGTTCCAAGATGTTTCGAATTACAGTGATGACCAGGTATAGAATCAGCAGTCCCACCGCTCGGGAAGGATTTCCCTGTATCACACTGAGTGCCACCCAGGGCAGCATAATGCCGCCGGTGCCCAGTATGGGCAAAATGTCAAATATTGCAATGAGAAATGCAATGACGATGGGATGTTCCAGCCCAATCAGCCACAAACCCAGAGAGAGCTCTAAGAAGGTAATGGTCATGATGAGAGCGTAAGAACGGATGTATTTCCACAGGGTTCCCAATACATAGGTTTGTATTCCGCTGACCAGAGTCCGATTTTTTTCTGAGAGCTTTTCCAGGAAAAAATGGACCATGGTCTCATAATCAATGGCCATAAAAAAGGTGGAAATGATGGTGATAAGGATTTTGACAAACATTCCCGGCAGAGCTGACGCCAACAGAGAGAGTCCGCCTACAGCTTGCATGGAAAGACTGGTCACCATGGATTCCAGGGAGAGGAGCATCCGTGTCCACAGCTCTTCCAGCATGGCCAGCAGCTGTGGGTCCAGGGACAGCACAGACCCCTGGATTGATCCAGACAAGCCCATGAGAGCTGGTTCAATCTCCTGCCGGTATATGGTGGGCAGCTGAAAAATCAGTTCGCCCACTACTCCCAGCAGCCGGATACCAGCCATGGTGAAAAGCAGCCCTATGACCGCGTACAATAATAAAACAGATGCAATCGAGACAAGGGAACGAGGCAAATGGGTGACCTTAGCCAGCCATTTGATGGGGCGGTTTAGAACCGAGGCCAGCAAAAAGGCGATGGCGAAGGGCGCCAACAAAGGCAGAGCGTATTTAAGCAGCAGGTAAAAACACCCCAACCAAATGGCCAAATAGACGGTGTGAATGATAAAACGCCTGCGCTGTTCTACAATTTCCATATTCCTACTCCTTGACCCCACCGGTGGGAAGAGGCATACTGGTCAGCTGACCGGTTTGCTTTTTCAGGGTCACCTGTTCAATACGGCGTCCCTGAATCTTTTCCACATGAATTTCCAGGCCATAGACGGAAATATCCAGCACAGTGCCGTCCTTGGGAATGGTGTGGAGCTGGCTGAAAATCAGGCCGCCCAGCGTGTCGAAATCACAGTCTTCCGGCAGGGGAAGATCCAGCTGTTCAAAAAGAGTTTCAGCGTCGATACTGCCGGAAGCACGCCACAAATTCTCACCCAGCTGCTGCAATGGGGCTTCTTCCAGGGGATCAAATTCGTCATAGATATTGCCGACAATTTCTTCCAGCAAATCCTCCATGGTAATGAGTCCGCAGGTTTCACCAAATTCATCCACCACAATGGCAATATGGAGCTTTTTTTTCTGTAAATCCCGGAACAATTGATCGGTGTGAATGGAATCCGGTACAAAATAGGCGGGGCGCAGCAGAGCTTCCAGAGGCTTGGGGGTGTCGCTCTGTAAATTTAACAGGTATTCCCGGGTGCTTAAAATGCCCACGATGTCGTTGAGATCGGTTCCATATACCGGGAAACGGGACAGTCCGGTTTTTTGAATCAATTCTACAATCTCATGAGAAGGGGTATCTTTTTGAATGGCCTCTATATCAATGGTGCGGGTCATAGCATCCCGGGCGGAGGTGTTGTTGAACTCAAAGATGTTGTCAATCAGCTCTTTTTCTTCCGGGTTGATGGTGCCCTTTTCCTCACCCAAATCCACCATCAACCGGATCTCTTCCTCGGTGACCGGCTCTTCAGTGGCGGAGGGATTGATTCCCAGCAGCCGCAAGGTGCCGTTGGTGGAGGCGGACAGAAACCAGATGACTGGACGCATAAGGGTGGAGAGGACAGAAATCAGATTGCAGGAAAGTTTGGCCACTGCCAAAGGTTTTTGCATGGCCACTCGTTTTGGCACCAGCTCGCCAAAAATCAAGGTGAAATAGGAGAGCACCAAAGTGATGAGAATAACCGCAATGGTATCCACCACCTTGACAGGCAGCTGGGTAAAACCTAAATCCTGTGTGACCCATTCAACCAAGGGTTCTGAAAAGTTGTCAGCGGCAAAGGCGCTGCCCAAAAAGCCGGCCAGTGTAATGCCAATTTGGATGGTGGAGAGAAAACCGGCGGGTTCTTCCACCATGGGTAGCATTTTGCGGGCAAAGGAGTCTCCTTCTTCCGCCTGGTGGCGAAGCTTGCCGGCGTTGAGGGAGATGACCGCGATTTCGGTGGCCGCAAAAACGGCATTGAGTGCGATTAAAAATACCTGCAGTAATAGCTGTTGGGGAACTGAGTCCAAAAAAATTCCTCCTATAAAAGATAGTTCATAATACGATATTAACATAAAACCATAAAAAATCAAATTATTTACATAGATTTTACATAGGCTATTTCTGTTTTTGCTTTCTTGTTTTTGCTCACAAGCCATCCTATTCTTTTAACCTCATTGCGGGCACAGCTCATCCAGCCTCACCAGCAGGCAAAACACACGATTTTTCCTCGTTTACAATATAATGAAGCAGAGGTGATGACCATGTTGCTGGAAATTTTATTGGGAACAGCATTATTGTTTTTCTCGGCCATGGGCCTGATCTGGTTTTGGAGCCAGATAACCCGATGGTTTTACTGTTCCCGGGAGGCGGACGCCTGCTGCCGGTTGTTGCCGGTCCACCCGGAAGATCAGGCCATTGAATACAAATTGCGTCAGGCGGAGGAGAGAATTCTGGAGGAACCATCCAATGACCTGCCCCGGCTTATTTTGCTGGACCTTGAGGCGGATGAGGGCACATTGGCAGTCTGCCGGGCGTTTTTGCGCCATCGGGATTGGGCGGTGCTTTGCACACCGGAGGATTTACAGACCCTGTTTGAGGGGGAGACCTGGATTTGCAAAAGGGTGAAAGGTGTATTATACTGATAGGAAGAAAATCCACAGGGTTAAGGAACATGGAGACAGATGGAAAAAGACGGGTTGGAAATTTTAACAGGCAGTGTGGAGGAGATTGTATTCCACAGCGAGGAAAGCGGCTTTACCGTACTGGAAATGGATTGTGACGGACAGCTGATTACGGTTGTGGGGGAGATGGCGGCGGTGGATGCCGGCGAGGAACTGAAAGTGACCGGCCGGTACGCCAACCATCCCACCTATGGGGTACAGTTTCGGGCCAGTGTGGTGGAGCACCGGGTGCCAGCCACCGCCAATGCTATTCTCAAGTATCTTTCCTCCGGGGCCATCAAGGGAATTGGTCCGGCTCTGGCCCGCCGCATGGTGGAGACCTTTGGCGAGCATACCCTGGAAATCATGGAGCAAAATCCAGAGAAGCTCAGCCAGGTACGAGGCATTTCTATCTCTAAAGCCCGGGAGTTTGGGGAGGAGTACCAGAGAATTTTTGGAATACGGGCGGTTATGGCTTTTTTAGCCCAGTACCAGATTGAGCCCTCTCTGGCCATTCGGATTTGGAAGCTGTGGGGACTGCAAGCCCCAGACCAAATCCGGCAGAATCCCTATTGCCTTTGCGGAGGCGAGATAGGGCTTTCCTTTGAGGAAGCGGATGCCATCGCCACCGATCTTGGCATAGCTCCCGACGCCCCCACCCGGCTGGCGGGGGGAATCCTCCATGTACTGCGCCACAATCTGCAAAATGGGCATTGCTGTCTGCCCTACGAAAAGCTGCTGGCGGCGTCCCGCCGGCTGCTGGAAGCCCAGGAGGAAGAGATAGATGAAACCCTGACCGCTTTGGCGGATCAGGAGGAGCTGATTGGGCAAACGGTGGATGGACAGCTTTTTTTCTATCTGCCCGATCTGTATGAGGCGGAAACCTATGTGGCTGGTCGGCTGCGGATGATGACCCAGCTTCAGCCTCCGGTACAGGGAGAGACACTGGAAGAGGAGCTGGCTCAGCTGGAACGGGAGCTGGGCATTGTGTATGCCCCTTTACAGCGGGAGGCCATTCAGGCGGCGGTGCGGGACAACCTGCTGATCCTGACCGGCGGTCCCGGCACCGGAAAAACCACCACCCTCAATGGAATTATTCAGCTGTTGGAACAAAAGGGACACAAGGTGGGATTGGCGGCTCCCACCGGGCGGGCGGCCAAACGAATGAGCGAGCTGACCGGAAGAGAAGCGAAAACCATCCATCGGCTGCTGGAGGTGGATTACACCGAAGAGGGCAGGCTGAAATTCCGCCGCAATGCCAAGAATCCCCTGCCCTTTGGGGCGGTGGTCATTGATGAGATGTCCATGGTGGACATTGATCTGTTTCAAAACCTGCTGCGGGCCATCCGAATGAACTGCAAGCTGATTTTGGTGGGAGATCCCGATCAGCTGCCCTCGGTGGGACCGGGCAATGTGCTGAAAGATCTCATCGACAGTCAACGGATTCCCATGGTCCATCTCAGCCAGGTGTTCCGGCAGGCTGCCCAAAGCCTTATTGTCACCAATGCCCACGCCATCGTCCAGGGGGAATTGCCTGACTTACAGGTGCGGGACAACGACTTCTTCTTTCTGCCCCAGAGCCATGTGGGACAGGCTGCTCAGACGGTAATTGGGCTCTGTCACACCCGATTGCCCAAACGATATGGATTCTCTCCCCTGTGGGATATTCAGGTGCTCTGCCCATCCCGGATGGGGCCTTTAGGCTCTACCGAACTCAATCGGCAGCTGCAGCAGGTGCTCAATCCGCCCGCTCCCGGTAAGGTGGAGATGAAGCAGGCCGGGTTCCTCTTTCGGGAGGGTGACAAAGTGATGCAGATCCGCAACAACTACGACATCATCTGGAAACGGGAGGATGGAGAGGAAGGTACCGGTGCCTTTAATGGGGATATTGGCGTCATTGAGATGATCGACCGGCCCAGCCGCACCATTTTGGTGCGGTATGACGACCGGGTGGCGGAGTATGTGTTTGAACAGGCCAACGAGTTGGAACTGGCCTACGCGGTGACGGTGCACAAAAGCCAGGGCAGTGAGTTTGAGGCTGTGATTTTGCCCCTGATGGGATACCATAAAAAGCTCTATTACCGAAATCTTCTCTATACAGCGGTGACCCGGGCCAAGCAGCTTTTGATTGTAGCGGGGGAAGCCGCCACTGTACAGCAGATGGTACAAAACGATAAAAAGACACTGCGCTACACCAACTTAAAAGGATTTCTCATGGAGCCTTAGGTGCTCCTTGTGGATGAAAGGGAATTTTCCCGGAAAGGAACAGCTATGTCCACTACCAGCTTTCTGGCTAAAATGATTGATTTGCTCTATCCACCCAACTGTGTTTGCTGTGGGGAACTGTCCGAGTCCCGGTCCTATCTTTGCAACCGCTGTATTGAGGAACTGCCCTGGTACCGGAAGGAACGCACAGATTTTGATTATCTGCCGGTGCCGGAATTTGACCGCTGTGTGGCGGTGTTTACCTATGAGGGCAGAATTCCCGAGACAATCCAGCGTTTAAAGACAAAAAATGATAAACGGGTGATCCGGTTCTTTGTGCGGCAGCTGGAAACGCTAGTGAAAAACACCTTTCCCACCGAGCTGGAAATTCCCCGCATTATCACCTTTGTTCCTATGTCAGAAGCCCAGGAACGGCAGCGGGGATACAACCATGCACAGGAGGTCAGCCGTATGCTGGGCCGTCTGCTGAACCGGCCGGTGGCCAGTGACCTTTTGATGGAGCGGGACAATGCCCGCACCCAGCATCTTCTGGATGTAAATGAGCGGTTTCTCAACGCCCAGGAGTCCATCGTAATAGGTCAAAGACGGGATTTGACTGGCTTTTCCATTTTGCTCATTGATGATATTGTCACTTCGGGAGCCACCCTCAACCGCTGTGCCAGCCTTCTGAAAGAAATGGGGGCTCAGTCGGTTACCTGCGCTGCCATTGCTACCACTACTCATTCAAAGCATAAGGCAGAGGAGTAAAAGCCTTGGGTACCGCCTTGCCAAAATGGCCGGGAATCACTATAATAAGGAGTGACATTGGACAGGCTTTTCTGTCCAGAAGGAGGAATTACCTTTGGCGGATATTGGAATTGATTTGGGAACCGCGACGGTTATTGTATATGACAGCGAACGAGGTATTGTGCTGAAAGAACCATCTGTTGTGGCCATTAATACCAGCACCAATCAGGTGCTCAGTGTAGGGGAAGAGGCTTTCCAGATGATTGGCCGCACCCCGGATCGGATTCGGGCCATTCGTCCCCTGTCTGACGGCGTGATTTCTGATTTTGATATGACCGAGCAGATGCTCAAATATTTTTTAAAGAAGGTATGTGGGGGCAGCCTGGTAAAACCAAGAGTGGCTATTTGTGTGCCCTCCGGCATTACAGGAGTGGAGTCCCGGGCCTGTGTCAACGCGGCGGTTTCCGCCGGTGCTCGAAAGGTCTATCTCATTGAGGAACCAGTAGCGGCGGCGCTGGGAGCCGGCGTGGATATTTCCAAACCAGAGGGCCATATTATTTTGGATATTGGCGGCGGTACCAGTGATATTGCGGTATTGTCCTTAAGCGGTATTGTCTGCAAAACTTCCCTGAAAATCGCCGGAAACAAGTTTGACGAGGCCATTATCAAATATTTGCGGATGCAGAAAAATATTCTCATCGGGGAAAAGATGGCGGAAAAGATTAAAATTGGGGTGGGCAGCGTCTGCTTTGAGCCGGAAGAAGAGATGACCATGGAAGCCAAGGGACGTAACTTGGTCACAGGACTGCCTCAGAAATTTGAGGTGAGCCGCTCGGAACTCTACCCTGTCCTGTTGGAACCGGTGACCGCTATTCTCACCGCTCTGCGGCAGATTCTGGAAGTGACACCTCCGGAGCTTTCCTCCGACCTTTTTGAAAATGGACTTATTTTAACTGGCGGCGGCGCCATGCTCCATGGTTTGGATCGTCTAGTGACCCGTCACGCCAAAATCCATGCCCGGTTGGCTGAGGACCCAGTCTCTTGTGTGGCTATCGGAACAGGAAAATCCTTTCAGTATTTGGATAGCCTGTTTGATGGTTTTGTCAGCCCCTCTACCCATGTTCATTAGACCACAAAAATGTGAAAAGCGGCCTGTCCACAGGACAGGCCGCTTTTTGTTACCCCTCAAAGAGAAACAGAATCTTTTTTGCAAAAATGGTAATACTAAAGGCAGCCAAAAAAACAGCAGTTTTTCAAAAGGAGGAAAGAGAATGGCCCAATTGACATCCAGCGAGCTGGCGGCCATCCAGGAGCAGTTGACTGCGGAACAAAGTTTAATTGAAAAATACAAGGCTTATGCCGCCCAGGCCCAGGACCCTCAAATTCAAACCAAATGCCAGCAGATTGCCGCTCAGCACCAGGCTCATTTTACCCGGCTGCTCTCTCATCTCAGCTGATAAAGGAGGCGTGTCTCATGTCTTTTCACCCCAGCCGGTATGGCGATCAGGAAATGATGAAAGATCTTCTGGCGGCCCAAAAATCCATGACACAACAGTATAATACCTTTGCCAATCTGTCAGCTACCCCCGCGCTGAAAAGCGAACTGTTAAATTTGTTGCGGGAGGAGCACCAGATAGAGCACGATATTTTCTCCGAAATGCAAAAACGGGGATGGTGTTCTCAGCAGCCCGCCGACCCCGAGCAGGTCAGCCAGGTGCGAAGCCAGTTTATGTCAAAGGGTTAAGAGCCCCAAAGCATGTATGAAAAAAGAGCTTCTCTTTTAAAAAAAAGGAAGCTCTTTTTTTACGCTTGTAATGGGCTATTTCTCCGGCTGCTGTCCAATGAGATGCAGATCCAGCTGGGGATAGGGAATAGAAATGCCCTCCCGGTCAAAGGCAAGCTTGACCTGTTCCTTGAGATAGAAGGATAGCTCCCAGTAGTTTTCCTGCTGTACCCATACCCGGCAGATAATGTTGATGGAACTGGCTCCATGCTCCGACACCCGGATAAAGGGGGCAGGATCCTCCAGGGCCATCTGGCTTCTGGCCACCACTTGACCGATGACCTTTTTGGCTTTCTCAAAGTCGTCTTGGTATCCAATGGAAAAGGTCAGATCCAGCCGGCGTACCGGTTCGGCGGAATAGTTTGTGATTTTCGCCTTTGCAAGGTCACCGTTGGGCAGATAGATTTTTTTATTGTCCACCGTTTTGAGAATGGTATGAACCAGGCCAATTTCCGCCACTGTACCGGACATTCCTTCGGTTTCAATGTAGTCTCCCAGGTTAAAAGGTTTTACCAGCAAAACCACAATGCCTCCCGCCAGGTTGGAAAGGGAGTCCTTAATGGCCAGGGAGAGGGCTAGACCAACGGCTCCCAATGAGGTGATAAGGGTGGTTGTGGGAAAGCCCAGGGCGTCCACTACCGAGATGGCCAGGACTACTAACAGGACAATTTTGGCGACAGACAAAATAAAAGCGTGAAGAATTGAATCAATTTTGGATCGTTTCAGAAACTTCTCTGTGAGATTGAGCAGACACCGGATACAGACCCATCCAATAAAAAATACCAGTGCGGCGGAGATGATTTTCGGCAAAAATCCCAGCAGCTGCTGCTGAATGGTGGGAATCTGGGCGGTCTTGTCCCCCAAGTTGGCGAAAACCTCCTCAATCAGATTGTCAGCGGATAATACCATGAGAATTCCTCCTTTACACCCTATCAGTATAACGGCAATTTTCCTTTGCCGCAAGGATAAATGCCAGCATCTTTTATTTTCTCTCCCTTCATGGTATAATACCCCAGGACAGGCATTGCGTTCTGACCCATTTTAAGAATCAACGCTCCGGTAAAAGCCGGAGCGTTTCACTGAAGAATAAAGGACAGGAGACTACCATGAGTCAAACAGTGGCAGAACAATATCTTTCTCTCAAAAAACAGGCGTTGGAACAGGCTTTCTCCCATCTGAACCCCATGCAGCAGGAGGCAGTGTTTCAGGTGCAGGGGCCGGTGCTGATTTTGGCGGGGGCTGGCAGCGGCAAAACAACGGTGCTGGTCAACCGGATCGCCAATATGGTGGAATTTGGCAATGCCTACCACTCCACCTGGGTGCCGGCCGGGCTCGAGGAGGAGGATCTGGCTTTTTTGCGGGAGTTTGCCCATGGCCGTTCCCAGGACCGGCAGCGGTTGGCCGGGCTGACAGCCAGCTATCCGGTGCGGCCCTGGCAGATTCTGGCCATCACCTTTACCAACAAGGCGGCGGGAGAACTGAAAGAACGGTTGGAGCGGATGCTGGGGGAGCAGGCCCTGGACATTCAGGCGTCCACCTTCCATTCGGCCTGTGTACGGATTCTGCGCCGGGAGATCGACCGGCTGGGCTATACCAGCAGTTTTACTATCTATGACACCGACGACTCCCTGCGGGTCATCAAGGAAGTCAGTAAAAATCTCCGGCTGGATGACAAAGCATTTCCCCCAAGGGTGCTTCTGTCCGCCATCAGCAGCGCCAAGGACCAGATGCTCTCCCCAGGGGAGCTGGAGGCCCATTCGGCAGGCAACTACCGGACCCAGCAGGTGGCCCGGGTGTATGAAGCTTATCAGCGCCAGCTGAAAGCCGCCAACGCGGTGGATTTTGACGACATCATCTCTCTGACAGTGCAGCTGTTCCAGAAGTACCCGGATGTGCTGGAACACTATCAGAACCGTTTCCGCTACATTATGGTGGACGAGTACCAGGATACCAACCACGCCCAGTATATGCTGGTGAGCCTGCTGGCCCAAAACCACCACAACCTCTGTGTGGTAGGTGATGATGACCAAAGTATCTATAAGTTCCGGGGGGCCAACATTGAGAATATCCTCAGTTTTGAACAACAGTTTGAGGGGGCGGCGGTAATCCGGCTGGAGCAGAACTACCGCTGTACCAAAAAGATTTTGCAGGCAGCCAATGAGGTGATTGTCCACAACCTGGAGCGGAAGGGCAAAACCCTCTGGACCGAAAATGAGGAGGGAGAGCCCATTCAGGTTTGCCGGGCCTTGGATGAACAGGAGGAGTCCCGTTTTATCGCTGATACCATTCTGGAAAATGTGAAAAACGGGGAGAAGTTTTCCGACCACGCCATTCTGTACCGGATGAACGCCCAGTCCAACTCCATTGAACGGGCTCTGGTTCGTTCAGGTATTCCCTATCGGGTGATCAGCGGTGTAAAATTTTATGAGCGCAAAGAGGTCAAGGATGTACTCTCCTATCTGAGCGTACTCAACAACCCCAATGACCAGGTGCGCCTCAAACGAATTGTCAACGAGCCCAAGCGGGGTATTGGGGACGCTACCGTCGCCCTTTGTCAGCAGATCGGGGAGACTTTGGAAATCAGTATGTTTGAGGTGATGGCCACCGCCGATCAATATGCTCCCCTCTCCAAAAAAGCAAAGCCTGTGCTGGAATTTGCAGGTATGATGAAAGAGTTGATGGACCAGGTGGATGAGATTCCCATTGACCAGCTGCTGGACCTGGTTTTGGAAAAGACTGGTTATCTCACTTATCTCCGGGCCCAGGGGGAGGAGGGGAAAACCCGTCTGGAAAACGTGGAGGAGCTGAAATCCAACATGGTCACCTATGAGCAGGAGAATGAGGACGCCACTCTGTCCGGTTTCCTGGAGGAGGTGGCCCTCTACACTGATATGGATACCTATGACCCCAACGCCGACAATGTGGTGATGATGACCATTCATTCCGCCAAGGGGCTGGAATACAACAATGTTTTTCTGGCCGGCATGGAGGAGGGGCTGTTCCCCGGGGTACAGGCCATGTATGATCCCACCCAGATTGAGGAGGAACGGCGGCTGGCCTATGTAGGGATCACCCGAGCCAAGCGCCGGCTCTATCTTTCCAACGCGGCCCAGCGGATGCTCTTTGGCCAGACCAACCGCAACCGGCCCAGCCGCTTTCTGGGGGAGATTCCCACCCAGCTGTGCCAGGTGGAGGATCAAACCCTCAGTCGGGCACGCTCCTTTGGGGGAGTGGGTACTGGAGAATCCAAGGTGGTTCGAAGCCCCAAAGCCAGCGATAAAATCGGCCTTTCCGCGGCCGGTAAGGCCCCAGCCCCCAGCGGAGACCAGGTGGCTGTGGGGGATCGGGTGAAACATCGGGTCTTTGGCGCCGGACTGGTGATTGGCGCCACCCCCATGGGCAACGACTGTCTGCTGGAAGTGGCTTTTGATTCGGTTGGTACAAAAAAAATTATGGCAAACTTTGCCAAGCTACAAAAGCTGTCTTAATAAAAAACCGCGCCGCAAAACTTCTGTTTTGCGGCGCGGTTTTTGTACTGGGTTAGATATACTGTTGGGTTTCTACATCGATTACCCCGCGGGTGGTCAGACGCAGGGTGGGGATTACCGGCAGGCTCATAAAGCTCAGGGTCATAAAGGGATCAATGCCCCGACTGCCCCCCAACTGGAAAACAGCCTCCTTGGCGGCTTCCAGCTTCTGATTGACAGTAGCTACGTCCTCATCGGTCATAATCCCCCCAATGGGAAGGGCCAGTTGGCTTACAACGGCACCGTCTCGCAATACCACAATGCCGCCCCGGTTTTCCACCACCTGGTTGACGGCGGCAGCCATGTCCTTCTCATTGGTGCCCACTACAATAATATTGTGGCTGTCATGGGAGAAACTGGTAGCTACAGCACCGGATTTCAGCCCATAGCCGGTAATATAACCAAGACCTATATGGCCGGTGTTTTTATGGCGTTCCACTACTGCGATTTTCAGGATATCCTTCTCAATATCAATTGCCTGGGCGTATCCCTTGTTCTCTGAGACGATCTCCCCTGGCACCAGGCCAATCACCCCCAGGGGACGGTCATCCCGCAAGTCCTCTGCTGTGAGCTGAGGCAGGTGGAAGGTATCCAGGGCCCGGGCGGCAAGAACAGGGTCAATCTTCGGGGAGGCAAAGGGTTTTACCACTCCGTCGTAGCAGATCTTGCCCTCCTTGGCAACCAGCTCCACATGGAAGTCCTGGAAGTTATCAATGACCACAAAGTCCGCCAGGTAGCCGGGGGCAATGGCCCCTTTATTGTTCAGCAGAAAATAGCGTGCTGCATAGTGGCTTGCCGCCTTTACCGCTATAATAGGGTCTACTCCCAGGCCGATGGCCCGCTTTATGATGTAGTCTATATGTCCCTGCTCCAGCAGGTCGCTGGGGTGTTTGTCATCAGTGGCAAACATACACCGTTCCTGGTATTGGGTAGAGAGCAGGGGATAGAGAGCGTCCAGGTTTTTGGCGGCAGTTCCCTCTCGAATCATTATAAATTGCCCCAATCGCAATTTGTTTAAGGCGTCCTCCAAAGTGTAACACTCGTGGTCAGAGTAGACCCCGGTGGCCACATAGGCGTTTAGCTCCTTGCCGCTCAGTCCGGGGGCATGACCGTCGATTTTTTTATGGTGAGCCTGGGCGGCGGCAATCTTTTTTACCGCTTCACTGTCTCCGGCCACAATGCCTACATAGTTCATCATTTCCGCCAGGCCAAGTACCCGGGGATGACTATAGAAATGGTCAATGGCCTGGTAGTCCAGAACGGCCCCGCTTTCGTCCATGGGGGTGGCGGGAACACAGGAGGGAAGCATAAAGAGTACATCCAGCGGAAGCCCCTGGGTGGCCTGGATCATATACTCGATACCATCGTTGCCCATTACGTTGGCAATCTCGTGGGGATCGGTAATAACAGTGGTGGTACCGTGGGGCAGCACTGCCCGGACAAATTCTTTGGGGGAGACCACAGCGCTTTCCAGATGGATATGGGCGTCGATGAAGCCGGGAAGTACAATTTTGCCGGACATATCCAGTTCCTGTTCTCCCTCATAGCGATCGGCTATGCCTACGAAAATACCCTGGGCGATGGCGATGTCACCCTGGCAGAGCTCATTGGAAAACACATTGACAAAGGTACTGTTTTTTAAGACCAGATCCGCCTTTTCCCGCCCGGCAGCTACATTGATCACCCGCTGCTTTACCGCCAAACGGCGGTTGATTTTTTCGGTGTAACTCTCCTGATAGGTAGCCATAGGCACTGTCCTTTCTATATGTTGATATTGTTTAACAGGATACCACAAGCGGCCGGGGAAGTAAAGAAATGGATTGTAAAATAGGAGAAGGACAAGTACTTTTGTGGACAGGAAACAGCAGAGCCGGTGGGCCCTTTTGTGGGCCCGCCGGCTCTGGATGTTTTGGGATGGATTGTATAAAAAAGGTTTTACTTTTTGGCTTTTACCTGCAAAGCGCGTACTGCGTTGAGTACTGAGAGAATGCTGACACCCACATCGGCGAATACGGCCATCCACATCTGGGCCATACCCAGAGCGCCCAATACAAGTACTACAGCTTTTACACCCAGGGCGAAGGCAATGTTAAACCGGGCAATGGACATGGTGCGGCGGCTGATTTCAATGGATCTTGCCAGGCCATTGAGATTTTCCGAAATCAGTACCACATCAGCTGCCTCGATAGCGGCGTCGGTACCAAGTCCCATGGCGATTCCCGCGTCACTGCGTGCCAGTACGGGAGCGTCGTTGATGCCATCCCCTACAAACAGGGTGGTGCCATACTTTTCTTTCACTTCTTCCAGTCGGGCTACCTTATCCTGAGGCAGCAGCTGGGACCAGGCGGCGTCCAAACCGATCTCCTCCTTGACCTGCTGAGCGGAGGCATCAAAGTCGCCCGTGAGCATAACCATCTGGGAAATACCCAATCCACGCAGGCGCTGAATCGCCTGAGCGGCTTCGGGTCGGGGCTGGTCGAATACGGTCAGATATCCCACTACGATGCCATTTTTCGCCACATAGATGTTGGCTTCTGGCAGGGCGGAGAGATCAATCTGGTAGTCTGCCATGAGCCGGTGGGAGCCGCAGAGGATTTCCTCGCCGCTCACTTTCAGGGAGACACCTTTACCGGGAATTTCGGTGTAGTCCGCCACACCTGAGAGGTCCGGGTTGGGGCATGCCTCCATAACTGCCAGGGCCATGGGGTGGTTGTAATAGCTTTCAGCGATGGCGGCCAAGTGGAGCACCTCATCGGAAGTGAGGTCGGAGCAGCTCTCCACCGAGGATACCGTCAGCTTGCCGGTGGTCAGGGTGCCGGTTTTATCAAATACAACGGCGTTGGCCTTGGAGAGGATTTCCAGATATTTGGAGCCTTTGACCAGTACGCCAACCTTGGAGTTTGCGCCGATTCCCGCGAAGAAGGAGAGGGGGATCGAGATGACCATGGCGCAGGGGCAGGAGGCCACCAGAAATACCAGAGATCGGGAAACCCACATGGAAAGCTCTCCCATGCCCATCAGTGGGGGCAGGAAAGCCAGGGCAGCAGCGGCCAAGATAATAAAGGGGGTATATACCTTGGAAAACCGGGAGATAAAACGCTCGGTTTTTCCTTTTTTGGCCGAGGATTCCTTGACCATTTCGATAATCCGGCTGGCGGCGGAATCGTCAAAACTGTTGACAGTGACGCAGGTGATGGCGCCGTCCAGATTGACCGATCCGGAGAGAACCGTGTCTCCCACTTCAGCGGGACGGGCCAGGCTTTCGCCAGTGAGGGCGGCAGTATCCACATTGGTGCTGCCCACTGTAATTTTGGCGTCCAGGGGGATTTTCTCGCCGGGCTTTACCAAAATGGTGGAGCCAATGGGCACAGATTTGGCGGCAACCACCTGCACCGAGCCGTCGGGTCCCACCAGGTTGGCGTGTTCCGGACGAATCTGGGTGAGGGCCTCAATATCCCGCTTGCTGCGCTCTACAGCGGCGTTTTCCAACAGGTTTCCAATTCTGAAGAGGGCGGTAACCATAAAGGCCTCAGGGTATTCCCCGATGGCGAAAGCGGCAACAACGGCCACAGTCAGCAGGGTGGTTTCATCCAGGCTCAGTCTGGTCAGGCCCTTGAGGCCATCCCGGAAGAGGGGATAACCTGCCAACAGAGTGGCGACAGCAAAGAGGATGAGACGGGGCAAGTCGGTCAGAGGGGCAAACATGGTTCCAACACCCATGACCAGGGCCAGTCCTAGGAGGATCTTTTGGGTTTTGTCAAAGGGGCCATGGTCGTGGTCGTGGCCGCAGTCACAGTCGGGGCCATGGACATGGTCATGGCTGTGACCATGATCGTGGCCGCAGGAACCACACCCACATCCGATGTTGCCGGTTAGTTCGTGGCTGTGATGGTGGTGCTCATGTCCACAGGAACAGCTTTCAGCGTGTTCCTTATGGTGATGGTGCTCATGTCCGCAGGAGCAGCTTTCAGCGTGTTCCTCATGGTGGTGGTGCTCATGTCCACAGGAACAGCTTTCAGCGTGTTCCTCATGGTGATGGTGTTCATGTCCACAAGAGCAGCTTTCAGCGTGTTCCTCATGGTGATGGTGTTCATGTCCACAGGAGCAGCTTTCAGCGTGTTCCTCATGGTGATGGTGTTCATGCCCACAGGAACAGGAAGCTGGTGGTTCTTTGGTAAGGGTACAGGCTGCGCTTTCAGATTTGTTGGACTCAGTCATGGTGGTTTTCCTCCTTACTTGTATGTCGGATGTGGACAAGACCTTGGTTGATGATAGAATAGATATGGTCGTCGTCCAAGCTGTAAAATACGCTTTTACCCTCCCGGCGGGTTTTTACCAAAAAGGCGTTGCGCAGCAGCCGCAGCTGGTGGGAAACGGCCGATTGGGTCATGCCCAGCAGTAGGCTGATGTCACAGACGCACATTTCTCCCCCCAGCAGGGCACAGATGATTTTCATGCGGCTGACATCTCCGAAGATCTTAAAGGTGTCGGCCAGGGCAGACATCTCTTTTTGGGTGGGCATGATATCCTGTGCGGCATGAATCATCTGGGGATGGGGGCAAAATTCGTCACATACCATGGAATCATTCTTCATCTGTTTCCCTCCTGTTTATGTGAACATATGAATAATTGTTCATTTGTTAATTTCATTATATGCAGCTGTCTGTAATCTGTCAAGGGGGAAATAAAATTCTTTGTGGATTTTTAAAAAGCCGTCAAGACGGGTACGGCCAAAGGTGGTGCGGCGGAAGCTTTTATGGTATACTCAAAAAATATCAGGCCATAGAGAGGTGGGTAAAATGGAAGAAATCCCAGCTAAAACCATTGTGACCAAAAGCAAAGATACCCGCTGGTTTGGCACCCATTACAACATGAATATCTACAGAGGATGCAGCCACGGGTGTATTTACTGTGACAGCCGGAGCGACTGTTATCAAATCGACCACTTTGATCAGGTACGCCCCAAGAAAAATGCCCTGGAGATTATTCGCAACGATTTGCGGCGGAAGGTGCGCTCCGGGGTGGTGGCCACCGGGGGAATGTCGGACCCCTATAACCCGTTGGAACGGGAGCTGGAACTGACCCGTCACAGTTTGGAACTGCTTTGGGCCTATGAGTTTGGAGTGGCCATCTGTACCAAAAGTGATTTGATTCTGCGGGATTTGGACCTTTTAAAGGAATTAAAAGCTCAGTCGCCGGTGCTTTGCCAAGTGACTGTTACCACTGCTGATGACAGCCTGGCAGTTCACATTGAGCCCCATGTGAGCAGGCCTTCCCAACGGCTGGAAGCCATTGCCCGCCTGCGTCAGGAGGGGTTGTTCGCAGGGATTATGCTGATGCCGGTGCTGCCTTTTTTGGAGGATCGGGATGAGAATATTATCCAGTTGGTGCGCCAGGCACATGACTGTGGAGCCCGTTATATCTACCCGGCCTTTGGGGTCACTCTGCGGGGACGGCAGCGGGAGTGGTTTTACCGATGTTTGGATGAGAGCTTTCCCGGTGTGCGGCAGCAATATGAGCAGCGGTTTGGGGATCGGTATTTCTGTCCATCACCCCGGGCCAAGTCACTTTTTTCACTGTTTACGAGGCTTTGTGAGCAGTATGGGATTCTCTATAAGATGGAGGATATTGTGGCAGGGTATCAGGGTGGATATGCCCCCGCACAGCTCTCTTTCTTTTCCCATTGAGAGCCCATCACAATTTTACAGAGAAAAGGTAGCGGACCCAAAAGTTTCGTGGTAAGATAAAAAACGAACCGCCTTTGAGAAACTGGGCGGTTGGATGGAGAGAAGAAGATGAAGGAAAAGCTGACCAGGCTGGAACTGGCCTGGATTTTGTACGATGTGGGAAATTCGGCTTTCATTTTGCTGGTAGCTACCATTGTCCCCATTTATTTTAACTACCTGGCGGATTTGGCGGGGATTTCTTCGGTAGACTATCTGGCTTACTGGGGATATGCCGCGTCAGCGGCTACTTTGATTGTAGCGGTGATTGGGCCAGCTTTGGGAGCCATTGCCGACACCCAAAACTATAAGAAGCCTCTGTTTGCCGCTATGGTGGCAGTGGGGGTTGTTGGGTGTGCCTGTCTGGGACTGGGATGGTCCTGGCTGGCTTTTCTGGTGCTGTTTGTGGTGGCCAAGGTGGGATATTCCGCCAGCTTGATTTTTTATGACGCCATGCTCACCGATATTACCGATGAAACACGAATGGACCGGATCTCCTCCCATGGTTACGCCTGGGGATATATTGGCAGCTGTGTGCCCTTTGGGGTCTGCCTGGTACTGGTGTTGGGAGCGGAAAAGTTTGGCTTGACCATGAACTATGCCATGTCTATCGCCTTTTGCATCATCGCCGGCTGGTGGGCGGTTATGACCCTCCCTCTGCTGCGCAGATACCGGCAGCGGCATTTTGTACAGGCCCAGGGACGGCCCAGAATTCGGGACAGCTTCATCCGGATCTGGCAAACCCTGAAAACCATGAAGCAGGACCCAAAGGTATTCTGGTTTTTACTGGCCTTTTTCTTCTATATCGATGGGGTTTACACCATCATTGATATGGCTACTGCCTATGGACAGGCGCTGGGACTGGATACCACAGGTCTGTTGGCGGCGCTGTTGGTTACCCAGATCGTAGCGTTCCCCTTTTCCATTTTGTATGGGCATCTCTCCCGGAAATACCGGCCGGACCGGCTGATCACCCTGTGTATCCTGGCCTATACGGGCATCGCCATTTTTGCCCTGTTTATGAGTACCCAGCTCCACTTCTGGATTCTGGCGGTCTGTGTGGGAATGTTCCAGGGTGGAATCCAGGCCCTGTCCCGCTCCTGGTTCGCTAAAATTATCCCACCGGAAAAATCTGGTGAGTACTTTGGCTTTTTGGATATCTGCGGGAAGGGAGCTTCCTTTTTGGGCACCACTGTAGTCAGTGTGGCCAGCCAGATCAGCGGCAATGTCAATATTGGTGTGGGAATGCTGGCAGTTATCTTTCTCATCGGATTTTTCCTGTTCCGAAAAAGTGTGGCTATCTGCCAGCGGGAAAAGAACTGTGTACAATGAAAAAACGCGTCGCGGAAGCGACGCGTTTTTGTTTTGTCTCATGACTAGTTGAGTATGGCGATCATCAGATTCAAATAGCCGGCAAAGGAGACCCAGAGGAGATAGGGAACCAAAAGCCAACCGGCTGCTTTGGATATGCGGTAAAATTGCCACAGGGTTGCCAGTATTAAAACCCAGAGCAGCAGCAACCAGAAAAAGGAAAACCAATACCAGCCCTGGCCAAAGAAAAAAATGGACCAGAAAAAGTTGACGCCCAGCTGAAGTAAATAGGTACCTAAGGCGGTTCGAACTCCATAAGCTGGGCCGCCCGATACCCATACCAGATAGGATGCCAATCCCATCATGAGAAACAAAATCGACCATACAATGGGGAAAACCCATCCTGGGGGGCTGAGAGGCGGCTTTTGCAGCGCTTCAAAGGTCTCCATGCCCGATTGAGTAAGCCAGGCGGAAAGTCCTCCCACAGCTAGAGGCAACGCCAAACAGAACAGCAGACGCTTCCATTGCAGTTTCAAAAAGAATCACTCCCTGTGCCACGATCCCTGCCAGGCTGTGAAACCAGAAGATTATTACATTGGTTATGTTGCACAGCCGTTTTATGGGTATTATACTATATGTCTTTTTTCACTGTTTATGCGTGCTGCCTATTTGGATCGATTACTGTTCAGTCACGACTTACTGCATTGGGACAGGTGCGGCTGTAGTGAAAGAGATATTGCTGGGCGATTCCGCTATAAGGAAGAGCGAAGTCGGGAAGCCCCTGGGGGTAGAGCTGGGCGAATACTCGGCCCATCCACACATCGGTAGGACAGCACTCCATACGCCCCAGTCCATACAACAAGGCGCAGTCGGCTACCTTTTTGCCCACTCCCTTGATTTTCATCAGTTCTTCTCTTGCCTGTTGGAGGGGCAGAGAGCCCAGGGATTCTAAATCCACCTGTCCGGTGGAAATCTTTTCGGCGGCATCTAAAATATATTTGGCCCGAAACCCGCTGCGCAGCCCGGCCAGTTCCTCCAAAGTAGTTTGAGCCAGCCGCTGGGGAGTGGGAAAGGTATAGGCTTTTCCCTCCTGGATGGGCTCGCCAAACTGCCGGCACATTCGATCAATGATTCCCTTGATCCGCTTGATATTGTTGTTTTGACTGATAATAAAGGAGCACAAGGCTTCCCAACTGTCCTGCCGCAGAATCCGGATACCGGGAGCGTAAGAAATCGCTTTCTGCAAAACAGGGTCCCTGGAAAGTAAGGCGCGAATGGAAGGGTAATCCTCATCAAGCCCCAGATAGCGGGGCAATGTGTGCTCTAGAAAGTCAGCATCCTCCCCGCAAAACACCAGATGGTCCGGTAACTGCCAGATTTGCAGCAGGTGATGTCCAACTACACCCAGGTAGCTGCCGTCTGTTTGGCTGTTCCACCGGAAACACTGGCCGCAGTCCAGTGTCTGGGCCAGATTAAAATCCTCCTGGGCAATAGGGTAGTTGATGGTGTTGGTATGTGGCTTTATCACAACTGGCATAGCTCTGCCTCCTGTAGGTTGCGGTCTCTTTTCGACATGATAGCACAAATCCCCCTTAAAAACAAAAGGGAAAATATATGTTCACTGGCAGATTGTCCAATGGCTTTTTGCAGGATTTTACCGGAAAGGTGGTTAAACTTTCTGTAACATTCCCCTTGACTTATTATTTTGGAAAACAAATTTTAAACAGTTGGTAAGAATCTTGTAAATTTGTTGGCAATAAGAGATTTCCACACTTTCCACCGAGTTTTCAACATGTGAGTGGACGACTTTTCCACAACAAAAACAAATGATCTTTTTACCAAAAGTATAATGAAAATGCATGAAGAAATGCAGCGACAGCCATAGAGCTCTCGTTTTCAAAGTTGTCAATCACTTTTTTAAGGGCAAACTTACCAAATTTTTTTCATGCAAAAATTCGGCGGTCAATTGTGTGGGGAAAATGGTATAACTTTTGGCTCCAGGCTCAAACTAGACATATAGAGTCCAAAAAGGTGGGAGGCAAAAGTATGCTGCGAGGAGTTCATAAAAGTATCATTGAGGTGTGCGAAACCGAAAATCCATATTTTGAGAAAGCTATTTTTTTTGTGCGGCCTGGTCAAAGAGACAAGGATGCTTCTTTTCTCAAAAACAAAGCGGAAGAATATCTGAGCAGGGCCAGCAAAAGCGCAGAGCCCGCGGGGCAAAATATGATCCAGACAAAAACCAAGGTCAGATTTTCCCATCTGTTTCAAAAATATAGACTCTGGCTTTTGGCTGTATTGTTGACAGGGGCCTACTTGTTGGCCCAGTATTTTATGGGATAAGATTCCAGCAAAAGACCCCAGAAAGTATTTTGCAGTTTCGACAAATTATGGTATAATACTTGGAGAATATTTATTAGGTGTAACTCCTGTCTGGCTGTTTTCGACAGGATGGGGCCTAAAGTGGGGGATTACCCTACAACCCGGTGGAAACGAGTTTGCTGGCAGAATGGTAAGGAGAGCGTTTTCTTACAATGACCGGCTTTCTCTGAGTGCCACAAATATGCATAAAAATGACAGACAGGCCTGTGGACAGCTTTTGTAAAAGAGCGGCAAAACAGACAGCTTGATTAGATGGAGGACCTATGGATAAACAGAACCCACAGTTGAGGGAAGATTTGGTTATTGGACGCAATGCGGTTATGGAACTGCTGAAAAGCGGCCGCGCGGTGGAATGTGTCTACATAGCTTCGGGAGAGACCAAGGGCAGCATTTCCCGTATTGTAGCCATGGCTCGGGAACAGGGCCTGCCGGTCAAGGAGACAGCCTCAGTTAAATTGGATTATATGTGTGGCAAAGGCAATCACCAGGGTGTAATCGCGGTTACAGCAGCCGCCCAGTACTGTACGTTGGAGGA
>CALXEL010000037.1 GCA_944387315.1 uncultured Clostridia bacterium | reverse complement strand
GCCAGAGGTGTCCAGCACATAGCCTATTTTAGATTTCAGCTGGGAGTAGTCCAGATTTCGGCTGCCCAGCAGGCTGACTTCCTCACAGACGGTGAATACAACCTCTATTGTGGGATAGGGCTGCCCGTTCTCTAAAACCTGTCGGATTCCCTCCAATATGGCGGTTACACCGCACAGGTCATCCCCTGCCAGGATGGTGGTCCCATCTGAGGTGATGGTTCCATCCTCATGGACAATGGGTTTCACCCCACAGCTGGGTTCCACCCGATCCATGTGGGCACAGAAAAGAATATGTCCCTCTTTGGTGCCGGGGAGAACACCAATGACATTTCCCGCGTTGCCGCCTATTTTCTCAGCCACATCGTCCTCCCGAGCCGAAAAACCCAGTTGCTGGAGTTTTTCCAACAAAAGGTCGGCAATTTTTCGCTCCTGCCGGGATGGAGCATCGGTAGTGGCCAGCTGAATAAACTCTTCTACCATGCGGTGCTGTTTCATACTGCCTCATTCCTTTCTGCCTCTTGTTACTTTTACTCTAACAAAGGTTTACCGCGCCGTAAATTACCAGAAAAGTGTCATAAATTCCATTTACCACAAAAGGGGTTCCTTGTCATCTTTAACAAAATAAAAAGGCATCAAGTCAATAAGACTTGATGCCTGAAAAACGCAATTACCTCATCCTTGGGGGATCCATACATTTTGTATCCTGGCTCAGAACTTGTTGCTTTCTTTTACAATCTGTTTTGTTCTCCCCAGTCACACATCTGATCCAAAATTGGGATCAGAGACTTGCCTCTCACGGTAAGGCTGTATTCTACCTTGGGTGGAATTTGAGGATATTCTTTCCGGTGCACCAGTTGGTCCGCTTCCAGTTCTTTCAAGGTAGAGCTAAGGGTTTTATAGGAGATATTCCCAATATATTTCTTCATCTCATTAAACCGGACAACCTTAAAACACATAAGCGTATAGAGAATAATCATTTTATATTTTCCATTGATTAAAGATAGGGTATAGCTGAAACCTGTATCAGCCAAATTGGATGTGGAGATACAAGCTTTATATTCTTTAATTTCCTTCATATACACTTTCCTTTCAGTAAGTATATTACTTAAATGTGCGTACTTGTTATTTTCCTCATTCTTGTTATGATTGTAATATCATAAGGAAATAAAGTCAATCGATTCAAAACAAGGAGGAAGTATTATGAGCAAAAAAATTGTAGTCATTACAGGAAGTCCCCGCAAAAATGGAAACAGCTTTGCTATGACCGACAGCTTTATCAAGGCGGCAGAGGCAAAGGGACATACCATCACTCGTTTTGACGCTGCCATGATGAAAATTGGCGGTTGTCACGCCTGTGAAACCTGTTTTAAAACTGGAAAAGCCTGCTCTTTTGACGATGATTTTAACCTTATTGCTCCAGCAATCCTGGAAGCGGATACGATTGTTTTCACTATGCCAGTTTATTGGTACTCTATTCCCGCACAAATCAAAGGAGTAATTGACCGCATCTATTCGCTGGTGGTAGGCGGTAAAAATATTGCTGGAAAAGAATGTGCTCTAATCGCCTGCTGTGAGGAAGAGGATAAAACCGTATTGGATGGAGTACGTATTCCCATAGAGCGTACAGCAGCACTGAATAAGTGGAAAATGATAGGCGAAGTGCTGATTCCAGGCGTTTTAAATGCAGGTGATATTGATAAGACCGATGGTTGCCAGCAGGCGGCAGCATTGGCGGATAAAATCTAAACTGTCAGTTGTCTGGATACAAAAAACCCCGGAAAACAAAGTTTTCCGGGGTTTTGATGTTGGAAGAAAAAACTATCTCTTGGAGAACTGGGGAGCGCGACGAGCGGCTTTGAGTCCGTATTTCTTTCTCTCTTTCATACGAGGGTCACGAGTGAGGAAGCCAGCCTTTTTCAGGATGGGTCTCATCTCATCGCCATGCTGCAGCAGAGCCCGGGAAAGGCCATGGCGGATAGCGCCAGCCTGACCGGAAACACCGCCGCCAGCAACGGTGCAGATTACGTCAAAACGACCCATGGTGTCGGTCAGCTCCATAGGCTGACGGACAATCAGTTTCAGGGTCTCCAAACCGAAATAATCGTCAATGTCACGATCATTGATTACAATTTTACCAGTGCCGGGGTATACACGTACTCTGGCTACAGAATTTTTTCTTCTGCCAGTACCGTAGTAGTAAGGTCTAGTCTCGTACATTTCAGAATCCTCCTTCCGATTAGCGGGTCCAGGCTTCAGGTTTCTGAGCCTGGTGGTTGTGCTGGTCACCCTTGTAAATTCTTACCCGGGTCAGAGCGGCGCGGCCCAAAGTGGTGTCAGGCAGCATACCTTTTACAGCCAGCATCATTGCTTTCTCGGGGTTCTCCTGCATCATCAGGGAGTATTTGGTCTCTTTCAGACCGCCTACCCAACCGGAGTGGTGGTAGTAGATTTTCTGATCCAATTTTTTACCGGTGAGAACAGCTTTATCAGCATTGAGGATAATAACGTGATCTCCGCAGTCAACATGGGTGGTAAAAGTGGGTTTGTGTTTGCCCCGCAGCAGCATAGCAGCGGTAGCGGCGGTACGGCCCAGCGGCTTGCCGGCAGCGTCAAGAACATACCACTTACGGCTAATTTCATTAGCCTTTGGCATTGTAGTAGACATAGTGAAACCTCCTAGAACAATTTTTACTCTATCCGTTGTGTGACGCTCCTGTTATCAAAAAGCATGCAACGTTTTATCAGCACGTTCCATTATACTGAGGGGCTCAAGCCTTGTCAAGTCTTTTTTTCATTTTTTTAATTTATCATATTCTTTTCTTTTATTTTCTCCCGTTTTCATAGCTTTTTCTCTTTATATCTTCCGCGCCATTTCATTTTTTGTCCAGCTGCCCATCCCTCAAAAAAGCCCCCAAGCTCTAAGACTTGGGGGCTTTCCAGAAACTTGTTATTCCGGATCGTCGGTGGTAATCCGGCTGTAGTATTTTTCCTCATACCGTTTGAAGTTTTCAGCGTAGTGCTGGGTTCCTCCCTTGTGGAGGGTAATGAGATACTCATGGAAGTCGATATTGGCATCGGGGCTCTCATGGCTGACAATATAGACCCCCACATTGGAACAGTGGTCGGCAATCCGCTCCAGACAGGCCAGGGATTCCACAAAGGGGAAGGCCGCGTCCACCGAGCACCGGCCCTGACGAAGCCGCTCAATATGCCGGTCTTTCAGGGTTTCTTCCATCAGGTCAATGACTTCCTCCAAAGGCTCAATACACTGGGAATAATCCAGATCCTTATGCTCGAAAGCGTTGACTGTAATATCCACAATCTCATAGACCGCGTCGCAGATGGAATCCATCTCTGCCTGGGCCTGGGGAGAAAAGGAAGCTTCGTTCTGATGCATCTTCTCACAGAACTCCACAATGTTCATAGAGTAGTCGGCAATCCGCTCAAACTCACTCATCACATGGAGCAGTTCCGACACCGCCCGGCTCTCGTTGGAGCTCAGATCCCGCTGAGGAACTTTCAGCAGATAGTTGCTCAACCGGTCTTCCAAACGGTCAATGACATTTTCCACTTCTCTGATCCGTTCCACCTCTTTGGGGTCCAGCCGGTAAAACTGCTTGACTGCGTGGAGGTAGTTATCCCGGGCCAGCTTGCCCATCTTCACCACTACATTGCGTCCATGCTGGATGGCTAAACCGGGAGCCAGCAAAAACCGCTCATCCAGAACCATCGACTCATCATCCATATCCATATCGTCGGGCTTGTCCCGCACCACCAAACAGGCCAGTTTTTCCAGCTGTGTGGCAAAGGGGATCATCACCAGGGTAACGGTCACGTTAAACAAGGTGTGGAAATTGGCGATCCCGCCTTTGTCAATGACATCCCCCCAGAATGGGAAGCCAACCAGAGCCTGGTAGCTGTAGATTCCGCATAAAAACAGAATGGTACCAATAATATTAAAAGACAGGTGAATGGCCGCTGCCCGTTTGGCGTTTTTGGAAGCGCCAATACTGGCCAGTACCGGGGTGATGCAGGTACCGATATTCTGTCCCATAATAATGGGGAAGGCACCGGAAAAGGTCAGCTGACCAGAGGTACTGAGGGCTTGCAAAATACCCACCGAAGCCGAGGAAGACTGAATAATGGCGGTGACCACAGCGCCCACCAGAACACCAATAATGGGGTTGGAGAAGTGAGAAAACATCTCCATAAAGACCGGGGACTCACTGAGGGGCTTGACAGCCGACTCCATATTAAACATACCTGTAAAGAGAATAGCAAAGCCCAAAAGTACCTGGCCCAAATCTTTAAACCGGGCCCGCTTGGAACCCATAAACAGCAAAATACCAATGATCGCCACAATTGGCGCCAGCGTAGTAGGCTTGATGAGCTGTAAAAAGAAGTTGTCCGAAGTGATACCCGACAGGCGCAAAATATGAGCGGTCACTGTGGTACCGATATTGGCGCCCATAATCACGCCCACAGCCTGACGGAGCTTTAAAATTTTAGAGTTGACCAGGCCCACCACAATCACAGTGGTAGCCGAGGAGGACTGAATGGCCGCTGTCACAATGGCGCCCAACAGTACACTCTTAAAAATATTACTGGTCAGACGCTCCAGCAGCTGTTCCAGCCGGCCGCCGGAGACCCGTTCCAATCCGGTGCCCAGCATGGACATACCGTAGAGGAACAAAGCCAGTCCACCCAACAGGGAAACGATCACAAAAAAATTCATATCCGCTCTCCCAATCCTCATTTGTAGTTTACCCAAACCATACTTAATTTTAGTATAACATGGTCTGAATCCGGCGTATGTAAAGGTTGGGTAAAATCTGTGTAACCCCCCTCTTAACAGGCCGGAAACCGGTCTTTTCATTGACAAAACTCTATGACCGCAATACAATAAAGAAAAAGGAGTGATACATATGAAGAAGGTTATTCTCTATGGCAGCGCAAACTGCCCCGACTGTGTAAAGGCGAAAGAGATCCTGGACGCAGAAGGGATCCGCTATGGCTATGTGGATGTGCTGGCAGGTTTGGCTCATCTGAAAAAATTCATTGTGGTACGTGACTCCCATCCTGAGGAATTTAAAGAGCAGATTGCCAAAGGCCATCTGGGTATCCCCTGTTTTGTAGTGGACGACAAAGATGTCTATGTTATGATGCCTGAAAATCTGGATGTATTGCGCTAAGCTGTAAACCATAAGCAAAAAAAGCTGCCTTCCGGCAGCTTTTTTTATTTGGCCTTTTATAGAATTACCAGCAGATTGTAATAGAGCACCATAAATACAGCAAACAGCAGGGTGGCAGGTACAGTGCGGCGAATCAGTTTGCCCAGCTGGACCTTGTAGTACTCACTGCAGACCACCAGACAGACATGGGTGGGGGAAACCTGGGAAGCACCATGTACCATACCGGCCAACAGTACCGCCAAAGCCACCCCTCCCTGGGGCATGGCAGCCATGGCCAAGGGCACCACCAGAGCCACCGATCCAGACGCGCCGGAGATGACGCAGGCCAGGAAGGCCATAAGGGCAAAAGCCAGATAGGTGGGAATGGGCAGGTGGGACATAGCCTGAGGCAGCAGGGTCAAAACACCGGTGTAAGAAATAAACTCCTTTAACACCAGAACCAAAAAAGTATTGAGGATCAGTTTTTTCTCAAAGGCTGTGACAACCATGTGGGCCACATCTTTCATGGAAAAACGATAGACAAAAATACAAAGGACAATGACGATGGCCACCGAGGCCACAACATCCAGTTTCCCTACCAAAATCAGCACCAGGATGGCCAGCAGGCTCCACAGATGTTTGATCAGGTTGACAGCGTCCTGTCTCCGGTTCTGGGAGGGGAGGGTGTCCGGCTTTTTAGGAATCCTGCGGATATAGAGGAAATAGGGGATCAGCAGCAGCACTACAAAAGGAGGCAGCATTCTGGGAATAAAGTCCCGCAGAGCCACTCCGCTGAGGCTGCACAGCAGCAAAATAGAGGAGTAGGTGGGCAGGCTGGACTCGGGAACATGGCGCACCCATGTGGTAACAAAGGCCTGTTCCTCTTTGCTCAAATAGCCATCACTGGCCTTTTGGATAATGCCGGCGCAGAGGAGCATGGCGGCGGCGGAGGGCAAAAGCCCGATAAACAACGCCGATCCCATAGCGGTAATCCGACGGTTGTAAAACAGTCCGTTGAGGTCATCGGCAGCCATGCCAATCTGGTTGCGGGCTTCCAGCATCCGCTGAAGGTATGTAATCAGGTAAAGGCTTACCAAAACCTGCAGGGAAGACCAGTTGGTAAACACCTTGCTGACCTGTACCAGGGCGTCGGAAAATGGAATCCGATAGAGCACCAAGGTGACCACCAGGCCTCCCAGGATAGCCTGCCACAACGGCCTCTTTAAAGCCAGCAGCAAGATGATAATTCCAAAAACAACCGCCAGAAACACAATTTCCATATCTTACGCCCCTTTCGCCAATGGAACACTGTCCTCATAGAATAATCTTTCTATCTATCATTATACGAACTTTTTTGAAAGGCGCAAGTAATTTATTAATTTATTGCCTACTGATTCCATAGTTTTTAAGGGTAAAAGAAAACACCCTGCCAGGCAGGGTGTTTTGGAGAGAAAATTTCTACTGTTGCTGCTGGGAATCCAAATCGCTCAGCTGGGACTTATCCAGGTCAAAGGGGGAGACAGTGTATCCCTGCTGGCGCACATAGTCAATAAACTCCGGCAAAATCTCGGCGTTGTCCTTGGAGACCGCGTGGAGCAGATAGATTCCGCCCGAATGGAGGGCCTGGGTGACCTTGTCATAGGCAGCCTGGGCGCCCATCTGGTTTTCCGGGTCCCAATCGGCGTAGCCGAAGCTCCAGAAGATGGTGCGGTAACCCATCTGGTCCAGCATAGCCAAAGTCTGTTCGTTAAAAGCGCCGGTGGGGTAACGGAAGAGACTCATGGTATAGTCATAGTTTTCCAGCATGTAGTCGTGGAGCTCCTTGACCTCATCATAGGCGGTTTGCAGAGGGATGGTGGTAAAATCCGGGTGGGTGACGCTGTGGTTGCCTACAATATGGCCCTCATCAATCATCCGCTGGATCAGGTCGGGATTGCTTTTTACATAGTGCATGGTAACAAAGAATACTGCCTGAACATCCTTCTCTTTAAGTGCGTCGAGGATCTTGGAAGTATAGCCGTTCTCATAGCCCTCGTCAAAAGTTAAGTACAGCTTACCGTTCTCAGGCCCAATAAAAAAGGCGTTATATTTTCCATATTGCTCCTGGAGCTGCTGGCAGCCAACAGAGCGGTTGTTCTCATCCACATGAGGCCCCCAACCCCAGGTGATAGGTGTTTTATCCAAGGCGCCGATTTGGGCAAAATCGGCGCTCATGGTAGGTGTAGAGAGGGGCTCGGAGCTGGAAGAGCTGGGCTCAGAACTGGAAGAACTAGGCTCAGAGCTGGAGGAACTGGGCATAGAACTGGAAGAACTGGGCATCGAGCTGGAAGAGGAATTTTCGGTTCGGTCCACACAAGCTGTCAGAGACAGGGCCAAAATGCCTGCCAGAAAAATCGCTGCGAATTTTTTCATATTGACCTCCTTTGCGGAAAACCGCAAACTGAAATGGATTTTGGCGAAATCTGTCGCCCGCGGGTTTACCAGTATTGTACCACGAATCCCGCCGCAAGGTTTGGTAAAATTGTGAACTTTCTCAAAAATCCCCAGACATTACAAACCTCGCACCTATAGTCTGTGCGAATTTTGGCCCGCTATCAGTTCCAGTTTTTAACTTTTTAAAGAAAAACCGTTGAAAAAAAAGGATCTCCTTGTGAGAAAGGAGATCCTTTTGGTTTTTAATAGGCTCGACCCCAGATAATACTGGTGGTGGCGGGTTTGCCGCAGCAGGGGCAAACATCGCCGATTTTTTCCTGCTCCAGAGGCATACAGCGGGAGGTGAGCCCCGCCTCTTCTTTCATCTTCATCTCGCAGGCCAGATCTCCACACCACATGGTTTTGATAAAACCGGAGGTAGTCTGGGCCAGATGGAGCACTTCCTCAAAGGTTTTAGCGGTATAGGTACGGTTCTCCCGGTTTTTCAGTGCCTTCTCATACAGGCCGGCGCGAACCGCCTCCAAAAGCTGGGGAATCTGCTCCTCCAGCTGATCCAGAGGAACAAAATATTTCTCCCGGTTGTCCCGGCGCACCAGGACACACTGGTTTTTCTCAATATCCTTGGGACCGATCTCCAAACGGAGAGGCACACCCTTCATCTCATACTGGGCGAACTTCCAGCCGGGAGAGTTGTCCGAGTCATCCAGCTGTACCCGGCAAACTTTACCCAACCGGTCAGCCAGCTCTCTGGCTTTTTCCAGTACCCCCTCCTTGTGCTGGGCCACCGGCACAATAATCAGCTGAATGGGGGCGATAGCCGGAGGCAATACCAGGCCGTTGTCGTCGCCATGGGTCATAATAATGGCGCCGATGATCCGGGTGGACATGCCCCAGGAGGTCTGATGGGGATACTGGGGTTTGTTGTCCCGGCCCTGGAAGGTGATGTCAAAGGCCCGGGCGAAACCGTCCCCAAAGTAGTGGGAGGTACCGCTCTGAAGTGCCTTGCCGTCGTGCATCATAGCCTCGATGGTGTAGGTGCTCTCGGCCCCGGCGAATTTCTCCTTGTCGGTCTTTTTGCCCTTGATCACTGGGATGGCCAGCTCATGCTCACAGATGTCGGCGTAGATGTTCAGCATCCGCTCGGTTTCGGCAATGGCCTCCTGGGCGGTTTCATGCATGGTATGGCCCTCCTGCCACCAGAACTCCATGGTCCGCAGGAAAGGACGGGTGGTTTTTTCCCACCGCACCACCGAACACCACTGGTTGTACAGCTTGGGCAGATCCCGATAGGATTTGATAATATGGGCATAGTGCTCACAGAAGAGGGTCTCGGAAGTGGGTCGGACACAGAGCCGTTCGGTCAGCTCCTCAGCGCCTCCATAGGTGACCCAGGCCACCTCAGGGGCGAAGCCCTCCACATGGTCCTTCTCCTTTTGCAGCAGGCTTTCAGGGATAAACAGCGGCATCATTACATTTTCATGTCCCGTCTCTTTAAACCGGGCATCCAGCAGTTTCTGGATATTTTCCCACACCGCGCAGCCATAGGGACGTACAATCATACAGCCCCGCACCGAGGAGTAATCTACCAGCTCGGCTTTTTTTACCACATCGGTGTACCATTTGGCAAAATCCACCTCCATTGAGGTGATCTCTTCCACCATCTTTTTCTGATCCGCCATTTTCATTCCTCCGTTTTGTATGGCTCTCCCCCTCTGGGTGAGGGGAAAGTATAATATCTGACACAGTACCCTTTATTATAACGGCTGAGGAGAGAAAATTCAACGGGACAAAACCACTTTAAGCCAATTTTCCGCCCATAACCATCAAATCACTGGCCATCACTTCATAGCCGTTTTGTTCCAGCAGCCCCTGCAGCTTCTCATCCTCCGGTGGGAACATAACAATGACCCGGGGCACTCCTGCCTTCATAGCCTCCTGCCGGGCGAAATCCAGGCATTTCTGCAAATCCCCGCCCAGATACCCAATCTGCAGGGAACGGCGGCCTAAAAACCGGTTGCCCAGTACCATTTTGCTGCCGGTTTCCCTGTCCTCATAGACCTTGCCCTCCTGGGCCAGTCCAGCATAGAGGGCCGGGGTCATGGCGTAAAAGGTGCGGTTGAGAATCATAAAGCCTTTCCAGGCCTCTTTGGCCGGCTCCAACAGCTGGATGGCCCGCTGAGGGTCCACCTGAACAAACCCAGTCACAGGCTCCCCAAAGGCCTTGCCCTCCAAATTGAGGCTGGCCTCCCGGTAGACCTGTTCTTTTTCCAGGCCAAACAGCCGGGCCAGGGAGGCGCTGGCTACATTTTTTACGCCGGTATACATCCGCATAGTGTCCACCCCCAGCTCATGGGAACGGGCCACAAAGGCCTCATAAAAAGCCCTTCCAATCCCACGACGCTGCCAGTCGGGACGGACCCGCAGGGTTTCCAGCCAGGCGCTTCCATCATGCAGCAGGGTGTATTTGGCTACCCCTACAATTTCTTCCCCCGCCTGGGCCACCAGAAAAGAGCCCCGCCGGTCCAGGAAAAAAAGTTCCGCCACATCCCGCAGATAGCCGCCGCCTTTCATGGCCAATTCCTCGGTGGATACGGCGCCTTCCAGATCCGCTGGCTGGGCTCTGCGAATTTGATACTCCATACTCTGTTCCTCCTTGCCGGTAAATTTTTACAGTCCAGTTGCTTCTATTATACTATTCCCCCGCAGGCAGAGCAAGAAAAAACGCCAGTCTCCCCAAAGGGAAACCGGCGTGTCGTTGGTTCTTGATTACATCTGGTTTTCTTCAATGAAGTGGACAATGTCCCCTACGGTTTTCAGGTTTTCCATCTCTTCCTCAGGGATTTCCAGATCGAATTCCTCTTCCAGGGTCATAACCAGGTCCACAGCGTCCAGAGAATCGGCGCCCAGGTCATCGGCTACCGAAGCGTCCATGGTTACCGCGTCCTCATCTACATCCAGCTGCTTTATCAGAATCTCTCTTACCTTCTCAAAGATCATTTGACTATATCCTCCTTGCGTTGATCGGCAATTTCCTTTGCCGAAAGCCTCTCCTTTCCGGATTTTCCGGTATTTGGCTCTTATACGGTAATTATATTACCTGTTTTACCACTATTAATCAAGTAGTAATTGACACTATTCAAAATTTGTTTGGAATATGTCTCTTTTGGTTAGATTCTATCTGATAAATTTGGTAAATTTACCCTTTATTTTGCCGGGTCAATGGGGTATTTGCCAGTGGAGGAGGGCCGGGAAGGCTCCGCTTCTTCAATTTTATTGCCAAAAAGCCGCTGGGCCAGCTCTATGGTTTGGCTGTCCGGCAGGAAAAAGCCTGCCCCGGTATCATAGCTGCCCAACAGAGGGATGGCTTTTCCCGGCTGGGTTTGCAGTTGGGCTAAGAATTCAAGAGCTTGTCCCCGGGCTTCCAAATCGGTGGCGGTCAGATTGGTTTGGGCCAGGTTCAGCAGTCCGGCGGCCAACTCCCCTCCATTGGGGGAAAGGGCCAGGGAGAGATGCTGATTGACAAAGGCCTCGGCCATTTCAGCGGCAATATTCAGCCGTTCAGTCTCTCCCCCAGGATAGCTGTCATAAATCGCCAGCTGAGCCATCCGGCGGCCATCCAACAGCTGATTGCCCGCCTCAATGGTCACGATGTTGTCATATTCCCGCAAGGTTACCGGATAGGGCAGCTGATAACTGACCTGCCCTATGGCATCCACTGCCTGGATCAGATTTTCCCGGGCAATGGCATAGTAGCGGTCCACCGGTATCTCTAAAAAGGAGGAGAGGGCTTTAGCCGCCTCCTGGGCCCCTCCCTGCTCATAGACACTGTCCAGGGTGGCAGCTTGTCCCTGCCAAACCACCTGGGTATCTCCCAGCAGGGGAAGGATGGGAATTTTCCCAGCGAAAGGTTTAAATCCCACCAAAAGGTAAACCGATGGGTTTTCCTCCGGGGTGGGGCAGGCCAAAAACAGGAGGGTTAAATCCTCTTCAGTGGTAGGCAGATAGGGTTGATCCGATGGGGCAGAGGAGGAAAATCCTCCCGGGGGCAGAGGGTTGAGATAAAACACAGTACCTACAGCCAAAAGAGAAAAAACAAAAAATGTGATGGCAAAACCCATGGCGAACAGCTGCTGGTCTTTTTTTTGCTGGGACAAAAAGCCCGCCTCCTTTTTTCTTGTCTGATGGCAGTTTGGGCTTTTTCCCACCTAACCATACACCACTGACAGGATTTCTTTGGCTTTTGACAGCAATAAAAAAAGCTCCCCACTAAGGGGAGCTTTTTCAAAGGGAAATCTTACTGATACAGAGCGGCCAAAGTGTCCATGGGATAGTAAATCCGGTTGGCCTCATAGGCTTTTACCTCATCCAGGGTGATGGTGGTTCCCCGGTGGGAAATTTTCAAAGCTACATCGTCAGCGGCTTCCAGAGCGTCGATAACCCGTACAGGCATCCACAGCACATAGTATTCAGTCTCTACAGACAGGGTCTCACCCGCTTTGGCATCCT
>CALXEL010000036.1 GCA_944387315.1 uncultured Clostridia bacterium | reverse complement strand
TTCTTGTCATACTATAAGAAGCGGCTCCTGGCCGTTTGTTGTATCTCACTGCGCATTTCTATTATACACCTGAAAATAGCAGGTACAAACCTTTTGAGAAGATTTCACAAACTGTTTACCAATATTTCGCATACGAAAGGGGGGAGCCAGAACATGGGCCTTAAAAAAGCAGTCCATTTCCTCTTTGGCAGGATGGCGGCCATTGGCTTTTTTATTCTTTTGCAGCTGACCTTTTTTCTGGTGGGAGTGCTCTTTCTCGCTCAAAACACCATGGTGCTCTATCTGGGGCTCAAAATTGTCAGCATTGGGGTAGTTCTCTGGATGATTGTAAAAGAGGAAAACCCCTCCTACAAAATCGCCTGGATCACAGCTATTTTAATTTTCCCCCTGGTGGGAGGACTTTTTTATCTCATGTGTGGTAATAAGCGTGTACCCCGTCGACATCTAAAACAGATGGAACCCTTCTATCGCTCAGTGGCCGGCGCAGAGGCTTCCTTTCCTGAGGATTCATCTGAGAACCGGCAGCAGCTGAAAGCTCCTATCCACTACATTGCCAAAACCTCAGGATTTCCCATATGGAACCACACCCAAACCAGCTATCATCCCACTGGTGAGAGCTTTTTCAAAGCCCTTACCGCCGCCCTGGGCCAGGCCCAAAAGTTTATTTTTTTAGAGTATTTTATTGTAGAGCCCGGTCGCATGTGGGATACCATCCATGAAATTTTGCGGGAAAAGGCGGCGGCAGGGGTGGAAATCCGGCTGCTCTATGACGATTTGGGATGTATCCAGACCCTGCCTGCTCACTATGCCCGGCAGCTGGAATCAGAGGGCATCCGAACTGGTGTATTCAACCCCTTTCGCCCCCATCTCAACATGGCTATGAACTACCGGGATCACCGGAAAATCTGTGTCATAGACGGCAATGTGGGTTTTTGCGGCGGGATCAATCTGGCAGATGAATACATCAATGAGATTGTCAAACATGGCCACTGGAAGGATACCGCTGTCCAGCTCTATGGAGAGGGGGTCTGGAATTTAACCCTGATGTTCCTCACTCTCTGGCATTTTACTACCCGGCAGGAACTGCCCTTTGACCGGTACCGGCCCACCGCCTCTCCCCCCTCCGACGGGTGGGTACAGCCCTTTGGTGACAGCCCCTTGGACCGGTACAATGTGGCGGAAAACGCCTATATGCAGATGATCCATCGGGCCAGTCAGTACCTGTATCTGACTACCCCCTATCTGATTCTCGACCATGAGATGATCAGCGCCCTCACAGTGGCGGCTCAAAGCGGTATCGACGTGCGGATCATTACCCCCCACATTCCTGACAAGCGGCTGGTTCACGCGGTCACCCGGGCCCACTATGCCACCCTGGTAAGGGCTGGGGTGCGGATCTTTGAGTACACTCCCGGGTTTATCCACGCCAAAATGTTTTTGTGTGATGACCACCAGGCAATTGTAGGCACCGCCAACATGGATTACCGGAGCTTTTATCTCCACTTTGAATGTGGGGTGGCCATTTATCAGTCCTCGGTGATTCCCCAGATTAAGGAGGATTTTTTAGCCACCCAGGCCCTTTGTCAGGAAGTTACCCGGGAGGAGCTTGCGGCTGTTTCACCTCTCAAAAGAATGATCCAAGCGCTTCTGCGAATTTTTTCTCCACTTATGTAAAGGGAAAGGACGGCGGCCTTTGGCCACCGTCCTTTTTATGGTAGAGAGGATTGTAGTATAGCAATATGAGTCAAAGGCAGACTGATGATTTTCTTATATTTGCCTCATATGGGGAAGTTAACCAATGACAGGCATATCTCCATACACCGGCAGGGCCATGGAGGTGGTGCCCACAACTTGGGTATAACTAGGCTGAATCTCCTCCCAATACTCGGGATACCAATCTTGCAGCCACTGGGCCTGCTGCTCCAGCAAATCCGCCGGCGCATCTTCTGCCGACAGATAGAAATAAGCACTGGGCAAGTTGTTCTCCTCTTTGTAGAAGGCCAGAACAATCACCGGATCACAGGAAGTGACCGTATCCCGACGCAGATCAAAGAGCTGTTGAATCTTTTCCGGGTCTTGGGTAAAATAGGTATTACCATACCAATAATTAGAAGTTTCCACATCAGACCAGTTGCTGAGATCAAACTCACTTTCAAGGATCTGCATATAAGGGGTGGCCTGGATCACCACACCGGAGGAACCAAAATAGTTCTGGGGCCTGAGGATGGCACCCACCCGTGTGTATTGAGACAGGTCATAATTGGTGAGCATCTCCATCAGCTGGAGTTCCTCCAAAAAGCGGATGGTATTCTCAAAGGTGGATTCCACCTGAACCACAGTACTGTTATATTTCAGCCCCCACTGGGTGGTGTAATTGCGGAAGTAGAAAACCAAGTGGCCTTTGGAAGGCTCCTGCTGCTGTGCCAACTGCTCAGGGGTCTGGGCAAACAGATCAGCTTTTACCGCATCCAATAACTGCTGGGTCTGCTCCTGGGAGAGATCCAAAGACAGATGGTCTTCGCCCAACACATCAACCAGTTCGATCTCCTGAATCTGGTCTGGGGTTACTCCCACCACCGGATTGTTTTTCTGGATAAACTCATCACAGGTTTCCAGCCGCAGCAGACAATCCGCCACAGATTTACCATTGTCGTAATACTGCCGCCGCATGGTACCGCCATTCTTCAGCTGGTAGGTAATATTCACTGCACCATTGACATAGTCATCGGGATATTTACCAGCGTTTATAGCCTGCTCATACTCCTGAATCTGAGCCTTGTGAAGCTGGGTGATAATTTCCTTGGCCTCTTCCCCGGCCAACTGGGTACTGTCCTGATTGACCCGTTGATCGTAGTAGGAGTACTCATACCGGGTATTGGACATACCCAGGCCGGTGTAAGTCAGGTTGATTCCCTCAATTTCTTCAGGAGAGGGTACCCGGTTGGCATAGCCAAAGCCGCCACTGACCATTCCCACAGCAAAGGCCCCCATCAGCAGGGTAGCAATCCCACAGGGAATAATATTGCGTTTCATGGTCTTAAAGCCCCGGGAAAGGACCAACTCGGCAAAGATGTAGGTAATTACCGCGCCAATCATCGAGCCAATGACAAAATAGATATTCCGCAGTATATTCCCTTTGGCGGCATACATAAAGCCCTCGCCAAAAACGCCTTGGATAATGATACCAAAAGCCACCGCTCCCAAAAAGGTTGCAGCAAACTTCATAATGGTTTTAAAGAGTCCGGTGGTATCCACTGACTCGGCCTGCTCGCTCTTTCTGCGGCGATAGAACAGAATGGTAAAGGCCATAAGGGCAATGGCAATCAGCAGCCAGATGGGGAACCAGGTACAGCTGATCTCATGGAGCCAGGTGGACTGGCTGTCAGGGGAAAGGAGCCCATCCATGGTGATTGTTTGCCGGGTAATCATCAAAATCACCGGGGACAGACGGATCAGCCACTCAAAATCTGAGTTAAATCCATATACAAAGGTGCTGTACAGCCCCACTACCGCCAGATACAAGAAAGGTACCAGACAGTTGAGGGCCACTGTAAAGAGAACTGAATCAAAGAGAGTGCCCACATTGACTGCGGCAAAAGCTGTGGTGGCAAAGAGGAAAAAGACAATAATCATCCAAAAGAGGAATTCCAGCCAGGTAGCCCACAAATAGCGGGTACCGAAGGTAGCCACCTGAATCACTGTCACCAACAGGAAGTTGACCAGCAGCGGACCCCCAATGGCCAACATACCAGCGGCAAAGTGGGACAGCATCATCTGGGAACGAGTCACCGGCAGGGCATGGTAGACATCCACCGCCCGTTTCTGCTGCATATATCCCACCAGCATCATTGCCAGCACAATGGGAATCGCAAACATAATGGGCCAAAACAAAAGATAGGAGACGGTATTGTAGATCTCAGCCGGCCCATAGAGATGGAACCGCATATTGTTGTTATAGTCGATATACCCGTTTAAGGTCTCCATCAGATATTGCACCGGGAAAAACAGAGTGGTCAGCACCCAGTAGAAGATCATCATGGAACGGATACGGCGCAAATCCTGTTTTAATACAGCCAGAAAACGGTTGCCGTTAGAAAAGGATGTTGTTGTAGTCATACCCTACCACCTCCATTTCATGAATAAACACTTCCTCCAAAGTCAGGGGTACACAATCCAGAATCAAGGGTTTGAAGCTTTCCAGATAGGGGACAACATCCTCCCGGTTGCCCCGTACAATCAGCTGGATTACGCTGCCCTGGCTCTCCTGGTGGAGAATCTCAATTTGACTGAGCTGGCTTAAATCCAGAGCCGGCTTAAAGGCCGCCTGTATTTTGCAGAATCCCAGCCGCAGATCGTCCAGCTCTTTTTCCAGCAGCAGCTTACCCTGGTGGAGGATGGCCACATGGTCACACAAATCCTCCAGCTCCCGCAGGTTATGGGAAGAGATAATCACCGTCATCTCCCGGGAAGCCACCTCATCGGCAATCAGCTTACGCACCGCCAGCCGGATCACCGGGTCCAGTCCGTCAAAGGCCTCATCCAAAAGCAGCAGTTCCGGCTGCACCGACAGAGCCAAAATAATCGCCGCCTGCCGTTTCATTCCTTTGGAAAAGGTGTTGATCTTCTTTTTGTCTCCAATGGGAAAGGCTTGGCACAGTTTTTGGTACTTTTCCCAGGACCAGCTGGGATACAGGACACTGTAAAACTTGGCCATCTCGGTCAGGGTCGCCCCCGGCAAAAAGTACAGGTCATCGGCCACCAGAAAAATCCGGCTTTTAATATTGACCTGTTCGTAGACATCCACACCGTCCAGACTGACCATGCCGCTGTCAGCCTGGTAAATACCAGCAATGGTGCGCAGCAAAGTGGATTTGCCCGCTCCGTTGGTGCCTACCAATCCATAAACAGACGCTTTTTTGATTTCTAGATCAAGGTGATCCAGAGCCGCGTAATCATCAAATTTTTTCACAAGCCCTGTTGCCTGAATCATCGGTCTGCCTCCTCTTCATAAATTTCCCGCACCGTTTGTAGCGCATCCTCCAGAGGCGCTCCGCTCAGCTTTACCTCTGCCGCTACCTCCCGCAGCTTGCCCAGGGCGGCTTCTCTTGCCTGCTTGCCAAATTCGTCAGTACCTGAAATAAAGCTGCCCTTTCCGCCGATGGAATAAATAACACCTTCCCGCTCCAGGTCCTGATAGGCCTTGGAAACAGTGTTGGGATTTACCCCCAACTCCCGGGCCATGTTCCGCACCGACGGCAGCGGGTCTCCCGCCTCAATGACTCCCAGCAAAACCAGCTCGGTTATGCGGTTTTTCAGCTGCTGGTAGATGGGAACCCGGCTTTGGAGATCAAGTTTGTACATTCCCTCACCTCCCAGTTTGTGATAGAAACTCTACAATTCAAAAAACTGTATTAACTGTATTAATTCAAGTAGTACAGTTATACTATAACATCCTTTCCCAGAAAATGCAAGAGGTTTTTCCAGTAATTTTATTCTTACCTTGTCCAAGGCCAGAAAGGAAAATTGCCATGTTTTTGCAAAAAAATCCGCTTTTTTTCGCACTGAATAATTTGGATGGTTTTTTCTCTTTCTGTATGTTTTGTCAGCAATACCCAATTGGTGGCTGTCTCCATTTATCTGGAAGTCCGACCCTTTTTTCATTGATTTTTTCCTCTGATTGGGCTATAGTTAAATGGAAAATATATATGATTCAAAGCAGTATTCACCACCACCGAAACGGATGGAGCGTGTATGTAATGAGAAAAACAAAAATTATCTGTACCTTAGGCCCCGCCAGCTCAGATGAGAAAACCATTCGGGAGATGATTTTAGCCGGAATGGATGTTGCCCGGTTCAACTTCTCCCATGGCACCCATGAAGAACATTTGGCCCGCTATCAAATGGTGGACAAAATTCGGCGGGAGCTTTCGCTGCCCATCGGTACCTTGTTGGATACCAAAGGCCCGGAGGTCCGGTTGGGTACTTTTAAAGAGCACAAGGTAACTTTGCTGCCTGGCGCTACCTTCACTCTGACAGCGCAAAAAGTGGAAGGAGATGTCTCAAGAGCTTCTATTAGCTATCCCAATCTCTATCAGGATATACAGGTGGGCAGTAAAATCTCCATTGATGATGGCCTTATAGAACTGAAAGTGCTGGAAATTGCCGGAAAAGACATTGTTTGTACCGTAATCAACGGCGGTGAAGTATCTGACCGAAAGGGGATCAATGTCCCAGGTGTTCATCTTTCCATGCCCTACATCAGCCAGCAGGATTACGATGACATCGTCTTTGGCATTGAGACTGGATTTGACTTTATTGCCGCTTCTTTTGTCAGCACAGCGGAAGACATTTTTGAGATCCGCAAGGTGCTCACCGAACACAATTGTCACTCCATTAAAATTATCGCAAAAATTGAAAACGCCGAAGGCGTAAACAACATTGATGAAATTTTGCGGGCGGCCGATGGCATTATGGTAGCCCGGGGGGATATGGGCGTGGAAATTCCTCTGGAAGATGTCCCCATTCATCAAAAGGTACTTATTAAAAAGGCTTATGGCGCAGGAAAACATGTGATTACCGCCACACAGATGTTGGAATCCATGGTAAAAAATCCCCGGCCTACCCGGGCAGAAGCCAATGACATCGCCAACGCCATCTACGATGGTACCAGTGGCATTATGCTCTCTGGTGAGTCGGCGGCAGGAAAATACCCGGTAGAATCGGTACGCACCATGGCTCGAATCGCCGAGCGCATTGAACGGGACATTGATTACCGCCGGCAGTTTTCCCAAGGGGAACACTACTCGGAGCGGGATGTGACCAATGCCATTTCCCATGCCACCTGTACCACTGCCTATGACTTGGGAGCTTCCGCTATTATTAGTATTACACAGTCGGGACATACCGCCAGAATGTGCAGCCGGTTCCGTCCTGGGGTTCCCATTATTGCCTGTACTCCCAGCGAAAGTATTTTCCACCAATTGAGCATGTCTTGGGGCGTACACCCCATTATTATGGAACTCAAGGAAAATACCGACGAGCTGTTCAGTTGCGCTATAGAATGTGCCAAAGAACATGGCTATGTAAAAAATGGGGATCTGGTGGTTATTACCGCCGGTGTACCATTGGGAGTGCCAGGTACTACCAATCTATTGAAAGTTTCCGTTGTGGGTGATGTGTTGGTATCCGGCCAGGGTCTCAACCAATTGACCACAGTTGGAAATCTTTGTGTTGCAAAAAATGAGCAGGAGGCATTGCTTAACTTTAAACAAAATGATATATTAGTCATAGCAGAAACCTCGAATGAGATTTTGGGGCTTCTCAAACAATCCTCTGGTATTATTACCGAGGCAGGCGGTGCTGGTTCTCACGCGGCAATTGTGGGGCTCACCTTAGATATTCCTGTCATTGTTGGTGCCAAAAATGCCACTTCCATTCTGAAAAGTGGTACTTCTGTGGTAATTGACGCTGGTAAGGGATTGGTTTGTAACGCCGCCACTTTTCAAAACCATTAGAAGATCAAAGGAGTAAACCATGGACAAAAAAACAAATTCTTTTTTGCGTAAGCTGCTCTGTATTACTTTGGCCCTGATGCTTGTCTTCTCTTTGGCAGCATGTAAGGATCGCACGGAGTCCTCCTCTGGAGAAGAAACTTCCTCTCAGGGCAATCCTCTGGAAGATCCAGAAGCTGGTGATCTGGGCGAACCTACCGCTCCAGAGCAGGATGTTGTGGATAAAATTGTAGAAGCTTATAACAAAAACAACGATGTAGTTGGCTGGCTGACCTACCCCAATACCACCATCGATGCGGCAGTTATGCAGGGCGATGACAACGTCTATTACGAGCGCAGAAATGAACTGGGACAATACAACTGGTATGGCTGCTACTTTGCTGATGCTGGCAATACTTTTGGCACCCGTAATGACCTGACCGCTAATACCATTATCTACGGTCACAATATGACCGATAAGACAGATGATGTAAAATTCTCTCAGCTGTTTAAGCTGGTAGATTTCAATGGGGATGGCGTTGTCAACAAGGCAGATGAAACTGCTGCCAATCCCAATCTGGACTTTGCCACCAACAACCCCTACATCTACCTGTCCACCGCAGATGACGACATGGTATTCATTATCTATGCCGCCTTCTTTACCGACACCAGCTTCCAGTACCACCTGGAAAAACCCGATAAGGCCACTTTCCAGAATATTATTGATGAGGCCAAGAGCCGTTCTGAGCTGATCTATGATGTAGATGTCACAACTTCTGATAAGATCCTGACCCTCTCCACCTGTACATATAAGTACGGCGGTGAGTCCAACAAGGAACAGCGCTTTGTAGTTCAGGCCAGATTGCTGCGGGCTGGTGAGACAGTACAGGATACTGTAAAGGTTTCTAAAAACCCCAACCCCAAGGCCCCCACTTTTAGCAACGGTTATTAATCTGATCTCTTCTAAAAAAGTCCCTGGCCAAAGCCGGGGACTTTTTTATACCCTTCACTCTGTCCAAAATGGAGGTTAAATCCAATGGCTATTGAAGAAATCAAAACTGACAAAAAGAAATACCTGTCTCTGCTCCTGTTAGGAGATGAAGAAGAAACAATGATCGACCGCTATTTGGATCGGGGAACCATGTACCTTCTTCAGGAAGATGGAACTGCCAAGGCAGTCTGTGTGGTTACCGATGAGGGCCATGGCGTTTTGGAAATCAAAAATATCGCGGTGCTGCCTCAATACCAGCGCAAAGGATATGGACGTCAGCTCATTCACTTTGTAGTAGCACAATACTCCCACAAATATTCTGTCTTACAAGTAGGAACAGGAAATACCCCCTCCACCCTATCTTTCTATGAGCGCTGTGGTTTTCACCGGTCCCATGTGGTAAAGAATTTTTTTACAGATCATTATTCTCACCCCATCTATGAAAATGGTATACAGTTGGTAGATATGATCTATCTGACCCAAAGAATGCCATAACCTTTGCTTTATATAGAACAATAAAAAAGCTTGGGAAGCCGGTATATCGGCTTCCCAAGCTTTTTATTTGTGGAGTAAAAACTCCTTATTTCTTGCTGCCTTTTACAGTCAGCCCGGTCAGAGCTGCCAAAGACATTACACCCATCAGTACAGCGGGCAGGTTGCCTGCGCCAGTGTCGGGGTTGGGCTTGTTCTGGTTGTTACCAGAGTTGTTGCCGGAATCGGTATCTGTATCGGTGTTGGTATTATCACCATCGCCGAAAATAACAGTGCCGTCGGGAATCTCGGTGTTGGAGATTACAAATCTACCCAGCTTGTTGGTTTCCAGAGCCAGAGTGACATCCTCCTCATTGTAGGAAGCAGCCATCTTGGTCAGTTTGCCGTTCAGATAGCGGTAAACATAGAACTTACCGTCAAAGTCCTCGGCAATATCAGAAACATCAATAGTCAGAGTTGCGTTACCACGGAACTCGGGACCAGCGGGGAAGGTTACAAATTTAAAGTCATAAGTATTGAATTTCTCAATGATTTCAGGTACAGCATTGCTGTTGTGAAGCATGTTGATGCTGTCCATGTCGGTAACATTGGCAGAGAAGCTCCAATCACCGCCAGTAAAGATTACTTTGCTGTAGTTGTTGATCTCAGCGATCTTCTCCAGCTGTTCCTTGGTGTATACAGGACGAGCATTATCTACAGCGATTTCATCGCCTTCAGACAGGCCACCAATCTGCAGGTCAGAAGCGGTCTCATAACCAGTAGCGAAAGCTACCTGTGTGGTGTAGAGCACCTTGCCATCGGCCTGGTTTACATAACGGAACTTGTACATTACATTGGTCTGCTCGGTAGGCCATCCGGCTTTTACTTTAATCTCAAAGTAATATTTCCCACCGATGGTTACAATTTTAGCGGATTCCAAAGCGTCTTTGCCTTCCAAAGCTTCCATACGCAAGGTATGGCCATCCATCATATCCTCGGTCAGCTCAGCGGTTTCACCTTCAACAGTCAGCTGAATGGGGAAGCGATATTCTTCACCGGGGGTCAGTACTGCGTCTTCCAACTCTATATTGTCAACTGTACCAAAGCTCAGGCCATCCTCGGCAGTTTTGGCATCTGCAAAAGCAGTGGCAGCGGTCATACCAAAGGTCAGTACCGCCAGCATCATCGCAAGTGCACGTTTCATAGGGTTAATTCCTCCTGGATAATGGTTTAAGCGTTTCGCTCGAGTGTTATTATACGAAAACCACTGCTTAAACGCAATAGGAGGTTGTTACCATTTTGTAATTTTATGTATTAAAATTGTCATTTTTAATTTTGTATATAAAAATAGCGGCACACTAGGTGCCGCTATAACAAAAGATTCGTGATTATCTGCCAGTTTCGGGATTGGGCTTTGTGGAAGGACCTACAGGAGAAGTACCACCTGTAGAAGAACTGCCAGCAGAAGAGTTAGGAGAGCTGCTGGAGCTGCTAGAACTGCTATTGTTGGTTACCTTTCCAGAAAGGGGACGATCAGATACTACATAGGAAGTCAGCTCACGCTGGCGAATCTCCATATAGCCATCCCCCTGCTCGGCATCGGACAACAGAACCAAACCGTCATCGGTAATCTCATAGAGATATTTGGCTCCACTGAGGTATACCCGGAACTTGGAGTTGGCCGCAAAAGCGGGAGTTTTATTAAAGGAGATAAAGTTCATTTTCGCATCAGGATTGTTCTTGACTACGCTGTCATTTTCTTCCAAAGAATAACCCAGATTAAAGATTTTTTCGGTGGTTGCAAAATAGGCGTCATACTCAGCTACACCACCAAACATCAGGGTGCTGCGAGAGATTTCATCGGCCACTACAACAGGGGTATCATTGCTTACCTCATACTCGCCCTCGGTAATGTACTCCTTGTCGGGGTAACCTACCTCAACTTCTACTTCAGTAATAAACTCAGGGTACACCACATCGCCAATGTCAATGGTGTGGCCATCTACAACCTGGCCATAGTAATCATCGCTGGTGCTGGCAATCTTCCAATCCTTGGATACCAGGCCCTTTTCCCGCAGGGTTACAGTAAAATGTACAATATTGTACTCACCCATGTATTTGCTCAGGTCTTTGGCCTTGAAAGCAATATAGTAATAGCCGTTGGCATCCTGCCGCAAGGAACAGGTATCCACATAATCCCGGGCTTTACCGATCTCACCGTCATATTTTTCCACATCGCCCTGCTGTACAGTTACACGGTAGATGTCCATAAACTCCTCATCTACATGGTAGTCCCCATCCATGAGATAGAATTTATACTCTACGCCGGGCTGGAAGTAGCTGGCGTTGTCGGGCAGCTCGGTATCCACATCAATAAAGCCATCCTCTGGGAAATAGATGGTTTTGGCAAAGCTGACAGTACTCAGAGAAAAGATCATCAGCATGGCCAGAGTCAATGACAACAACTTTTTCATAGCGTTAGAACCTCCATTTGAACATACCTGTAATCTGGTTGTTTCTATGGTTATTATATACTAATCTGTGTAAAAATAAAAGGTATTTACTGCAACTATGGGTGAAAATTTACAGTCTCTCCATAAACGGATATAGAAAGGATAAAGAAAAGCCCCGACCTGGAGAGAAGTCGGGGCCAGAACAGTTATAATTCTGTCAAGAGAGCAGATAGATTATCTGCCGGTGCCGGGGTTGGGCTTGTCGCCACCCTCGGTGGTGCCCTGAGCGGAGAGATCCAGCTCTACATCGGAGGTGATGAAGGTGTCGAATCTCTTGGCGGCAAAGCGGTAAGCACCCATGGACTCATCCCAGGTAGCGTCAACCTTGGAGATAACGCCGTCTACCATCTCGTACACGTACTTGTTGTCCTCGTCAGCGTACAGATAGAACACGCCCCACTTGTTGAAAGCGGGTTTGCCAACAAAGTTTACAAACTCCAGCTCAGCCTCGGGATATTTGTCAGCGATCTCTTTGTTGAAATCGGTGTTGAAGCCCAGGTACAGTTTGCCCTGCTCGTACAGGTTGATCTCGTACTCACCAACGCCCTCAAAGGTGATAACTTCCTCGTCCAAGTACTCGCCATTCTCTTTAAAAGAAATTACAGGGTACTCACTGTTGGGCTCGATAACACCATCAATCAGGGGATCCATCAGACCCTTAGCACCAATACCATAGGTGGCATAAGCGTTCTCGCCGATAGCGATCATTACTTTGCGATCCTTGCCAGCCTCAGCAGAAGAGGGAGAGGTGGTGTACAGGCTCAGGATACCAACCAGATCTTTTCTGGAGGTAGCAGCTTAAGCGTTGGTTTCGATAGCTACCCAGTAATCATAGTAGGTCTTGCCATTAGCATTCAAAGCTTTTTTGTAAACGATGCTTACATCGCTTACCATGTCGCCGCCAACTCTCCAGTCAGCTTTTACTTTCCACTTGTTGGCGGTTTTGGCATCCATTTCCCCGTTAATTGTTTTCAGTCCAAGGTAAACAGTATCGCCTTTTTCAAACTGCTTATCAGTAACCAACTTAATCAGCAGGCCATCTTCATTTTCAATACGAACGGCGTCACCATTGGCAACTTTGTACTCGTCCTTGCTACCTTCGTTGACTACAAGATTGTTACCGGTTCTAAAGGTAAACTCAGGATCATTCGCAGCAAAAGCTACAGAAGCCAGACCCATGACCATGACAAAAGCAAGAGCCAATGCAAGAATCTTCTTCATGAGGAATTCCTCCTTAACATTTTGTTTCATCAGTCTGCCAAAGAAAATGCTCTCCAACACTTCTCTTTCAGCTGTACTTAGTATACCTTATCTTGGAAATAATTGCAATAGGTTTTGCAATATTTCTGTAATTTTTCTGTAACTATCCAGACACAAAAATCCCCGGCCTTGGAGAGAAGGCCGGGGATTTACAATTTACCTGTCTACAGGCAGATTATCTGCCGGTGCCGGGGTTGGGCTTGCCGGTAGAACCAGTGCTGCTGCCAGTGCTCTCAGCGGGAGTAGAGGAAGCAGACTCGGTAGCCTTCAGCTCGGAATCAGAGATAGCGTAAGCTTTCAGGCTGCGGGTTCTGATGTGCCAAGCGCCGTAGTCCTCATCGTACTCAGCGTTAGCAATCTCCTTAGCGCCGTCAGCGGTTACCTCGTAGATGTAGGTATCCTCGTCAGCGTAGATGTAGAGATCGCCGGTTCTGTTGAATACAGGGCTCTTGGAGAACTTAACGAAGTCGATGTTGGCATAGTCGTACTTAGCAGCAAAGGAAGAATCAAACTTGGTGCTGTACTTCATGTTCACATCGGACTGGCCAGCACCATTAACGGTGAACAGGAACAGCTCGCCATGCTCGTCTTCCAGGTCAACAACATCATCAACATTGTCGAAAGTTACGATAGGATAATTCTTGGGGATATTGGTTTTCTCAGCAGGAGTGGTTCCAAACTTAGCTTCAAAGTTTACTGCGTAAACATTAGTAGTTACATCCTTAGCAGCAGAAGCGGTCTTGGCAATTTTCAGATCGCCAGCCAGATCATAAGCCTTGGTGGTTACATCAGGAGTTACCAGCTTAACAGCATAGAAGTACTCACCCTGAGCGTCTTTGTTTTCTTTCAGTTTTACAAAAACGATCTCAGGATCGGCAGCCAGTTTGCCAACCTTAGCATCAAAGAATACTCTGTAACC